>CALRLS020000071.1:0-15156 GCA_943368815.1 Cyanobium sp. NIES-981 | reverse complement strand
TCTTTACTGTTTTGGTAGTAGGAAGCGTTTTCTTGATTTCTTTATCATTCACTCTCCAGATGTCAGCCGGAATTCTTACAACTTCACTGGTACCATCTTCAAAATCCAGTTTCAGGATTACAGGCATTGGCAAGCCACCTTTATTCTTGATTTTCAATACATAAAAGTTTTTACCTTCTTCCAGCATCTTGCGTTCATCATCTGTCAGACTTGATCTGTATTGCTCTGATTTTTGTTTATCAGTGGCGTTTACAGCAAATTTATCATAAGAGTTATAGAAGTCTCTCATTGTAGAATCAGCTTCAACCACCGTTTGTTTAATATCTGTTTTATTGCGGATATTGCTCATAGTTTCACGTTTCGCTTCTGCATCGGCTTTATCAGCGGCTTTTTTAGCAACAGGGTCCTGTGAATCAATGGCATACCATTCTACTTCCGCTAAATCCTGGTCAACAGGTTCAACACCATAGAACCAACCTTTCCAGAACCAGTCCAGATCAACACCCGATGCGTCTTCTAATGTACGGAAGAAATCGGCAGGTTGTGGTGATTTGAAAGCCCAGCGACGCGCATATTCTTTGAAAGCATAGTCGAACAATTCACGACCCATGATGGTCTCACGCAACATGTTCAAGCCCGTAGCAGGTTTAGCATAGGCATTTGGCCCTAATGAAATTACGTTATCAGAGCTTGTCATGATAGGCGATAGCTGTGACTTATCGGTTTTCATATAAGGCACAATGTATTGTGGCTCACCTCTGCGCGACGGGAAATCACGATCCCACTCCTGTTCTGCTAAATACTGGCAGAAAGTGTTCAGGCCTTCGTCCATCCATGTCCATTGACGTTCGTCAGTATTCACAATCATCGGGAAGAAGTTATGCCCTACTTCATGGATAATTACTCCAATCATCCCTGCTTTAGTCCCTTCTGAATAAGTACCATCAGCCTCCGGACGGCCACCGTTGAATGAAATCATCGGATATTCCATGCCACCTGAGGCGTGACAAGAAATAGCTACCGGATAAGGATACTGAATAGTACGGTTACCATAGCTTCTCAAAGTATGTTCTACAACTCTGGTTGAATATTGTCCCCAAAGCGGATTACCTTCTTTTGAATAGAACGACATCGACCAGATTTTGCGTCCATTGTTATAAACGTCGGTCTGCATGGCATCCCAGATAAACTTACGGGATGAAGCAAAAGCAAAGTCACGTACATTGGCGGCTTTGTAAATCCAGGTTTTTTTGCCGGTTGGTTTACCTTTTTCTGCGGCTTCTGCTTCTGCCTGTGTTACAATTACTACAGGAGTTTTTGAGTTTTTAGCCTGCTCCCAACGTTTCAATTGTGTACTTGTCAATAGCTTGTCATAATTCTGACATTCACCTGTAGCTGCTACCAGATGGTCGTTTGGTACCGTAATTTCCACTTTATAATCACCAAATGGCAATGTGAACTCACCCTGACCAAGGAATTGCTTATGTTGCCAGCCGTTTACATCGTCATACACAGCCATACGAGGAAACCAGTGTGCAATGAAATAATTATAATTACCATCTTTCGGGAAATACTCCAGACCTGAGCGACCATAGTATTCAGTAATATTATAGTTCCAGTCAATACGGAAAGAATAGGTTTGTCCTGTTTTCAAAGCCACAGGCACTTCAATTCTCATCATGGTATTATTGATGGTATAAGTCAAATCTGCACCTGTTTTAGCATCCTTTACTACCGTAATTTTATAACCATATTCTTTATTGCCAGTAATTGTTGATCTAACAGAGCTCGGGGCATTAATACCCTGAATGGCGCCAAAAGACATCTGATTATTTTCTATACCACCCGTTTTTGTCATGGCATTGATAGAGGTCTTTTCAAATAAATTCTGGTCAAGCTGTAGCCAGATATAGCGTAATTCATCAGGAGACTTGTTGGTATAGGTAATTACCTCAGTACCGATGATACGCTGATTGATATCGTCTAATTCTACTTTTATATCGTAGTCAGCTTTTTGTTGCCAATAATCTTTACCGGGCGCACCTGAGGCAGTACGATAGGTATTAGGCGTTGGTAAATCCGTGCCCATCTGCTCAAAGCGGGTATTGGCATTGTATTGTGTTGTGGCAGGTTGTTGAGCAAATGCTGCTATTCCTGTCAGAAGACATAGAAGAAAAAAGGTGTTTTTCATGAATTATGATGAAGGGCTTAATGAATAACAAAAATAGTTAAAAAGCATAAAAAATCACATTAAAAATGCCTTTTTCATACAGTTTAAGACAACTACCGACTTATTTTCGACGAATCTTTGGTAAAACGGCTACAACAGCAATTTCAATATTGGCTCCTCCGGGTAAATTAGCTACTCCGATTGTAGTGCGGGCAGGGAAGTTTCCGGTGAAATACTTGCCATATAGCTCATTCACTTTGGCAAAATTGTTAATGTCTTTCATGTAGATGGTGGTATTCACAATATCTTCCAGCTTAGCTCCGGCGGCTTCTACAATGGCTTTGATATTCTCCATTATCTGTATGGTTTCTGCTTCCACGCCACCTTCGACCAATTTCCGGTTTTCAGGATTCAGCCCGATTTGTCCGGCTACATAGAGCATACCGTTGGCTTTTACACCCTGACTATAGGGAGCAATAGGTACCGGGGCTTTGTCGGTCTTGACAATTTCTTTGTTTTGTCCAAAAGATACTAGGCTGGAAAGAGCTAAAATGCCTGTTAATAAGAGTTTGTTCATGTGTTTTTGATTTGTGCGTACAATTTTCTGAATTTTGTATTTAAAATCAAAGTATAAGAATCCAGATTGAGGATAATAAATGAATCGTTTAACCAATTCCTTAACATTATCATAGTGCCGGGTTTTGTTTAATTTCAGATATTTGCGTGTACAATAATCATTTATTCTGTACTTTAGTCAAAAAATCATATTCCTAATGCGGGTTTTAATTGTCGACGACCATGAGATTTTTTTAGATAGTCTTTCACTGCTAATGACAACATTTCCGGGTGTCGAGGTCGTGGATAATTGTAAAAACGCAAAGGAAGCGATTCATTTTATTCAAAATAATGACATAGATTTAGTAATTACCGACTATAAAATGCCCCAGATGTCAGGAATTGAACTGACTATTTTTCTTCGTCAGCATCACCCTGAGGTCAAGGTTTTAATGCTTTCGGTTTCAGAAGAGGCCGATATGATTCGTGAAGCCTTTCAGGCTGGAGTATGGGGATATATGATGAAACGCACGGGCAAAACAGAATTACAGAAAGCAATACAAACCATTGCAAGCGGCCAGAAATACTTTAGTGAGTCGGTGGTTTTTGAGTTGATGCGGTTGGGATTAACGGCTAATATTCCGAAAGAAGAAATCCCGAATGAATTCAGCCAGCTCACAGAAAGGGAAATTGATATTATCCGACTGATTGCCGATGAGATGTCCTCAAACGAGATTGCAGAAAAATTGTTTATTGCGCCCAAAACTGTAGAAACACACAGGCACAATATTATAAAAAAACTAAATGTTAAGAACACAGTCGGTATCGTTAAATATGCTATTAAAAATGGCCTTGTAAGCTAGCATCTAAGAAGTAATGAAATTTTGGCTTATCATTTTCGTGCCTTATAGAACGATTTAAATAGGAATCTCTATCAGCACTTCTGTACCCCCCTCACTATGTATATTCAGACTTCCTCTCAAAGAGTCAACCCGGGATTGAATATTTTTTAAGCCCATATTGTCAGAATTGATGGCCTGACTACCAAACCCTTTCCCGTTGTCTTTTACAGAAATCTTAAGGAGTTTTTCTTCTTCAATTATCGACACCACTGCATTTTTAGCCTCGGCATGTTTCAGAATATTATTAACCAGTTCCAGAATAGTGCTGTAAATTTCGTAGGTGATTCTTGGTGGCAAACTTAGCTGATTCATCTGAACTTGCGCATCAAACTGTGTTTTGCCAATCAGATTCAGTTTTTTAACCAGATTCGGAACAGCCACGCTTAAGCCGTATTTTTCTAATTCTTCAGGCAAAAGATTGTGTGAAACCAGTCTTACATCCGAATATACCTCATCAATAAACCGTAGAGTTAAATCATAATTGCTCCGTTCCTTTTCTGTAAAATGCTCATTATCAAGCAATTCTATACGCATTTTTACGCCAAGAATTTTATTTGAAATATTATCGTGCAGTTCAGACGCCATGCGTTTGCGTTCCATAGTCTGCCCTTGCAGCAAGGCTTCCTGAATCTCCTCGTTTTTCTTACGGAGTTTTCTATTCACAAAAAACACATAGCCTACTACGCAAAAGCCCAAAAGCCCTCCGATTGAAAGGAAGTTTCTGGTTTGTGTCAGCTGTTGATTTTCAAGACTTTGTATCTGGTTCCGTTGTTTTTCATCTTCATATTTCAATTGCCATTCAAGGTATTGGCCCAGTGCTTCTTTATGTTGGATGTCCTGCTCATACGCCTGCATCTTTTCGAAGTAGGTCAATGCTTCCTGCGGTTTACCCAGATTTTTATAGGCCTCATAAAAAATCTTATTCAGGGCATAATCGAAGGTGGGCAGTTTCATACTTTTCAATGCTTCTTCACCAATTCTGGCTTCTTTGATGGCATTCTGATAATCCTTTTTTTCGAGATAATAATTGCCCAGCGCCAGGCCATTATTAGTTAAGAAATATTTTTCTATTCCATCTTTTCGTGGTCTTTGAGTAATTTTGTCTATCTCATTGATTATTTTGAAACCCTCTTTTTTATTGCCTGAATAAACCAAAGAAAGTCCCTCATACCATTTGCCTACAAAATGTGAGTAGAAATGTTTTGAAGTATCCTCTTTCGTTACCTCCCAGGATTCAATCGCATACTTTCGTGCAGTTTCATAGTCTTTATGCCGGAAATAATATTGCATAAGACTCAAATCCATCGATGCAATTTGTCCGGGATTCCCCCTTGTTTTCATTAACAGTAAACCATCAGATAAATAGTTTAAATATTTTTTTTCAGTCTGTTCGTCTGCAATGGGTTTATTATAAAAATAATTGGTAATGATTACAGAGAGATTGGTAAATGCGGTAGAATACATTTTTTCATTCCGGAATTGCCGGAATAGAATTATCGCTGACTCCACCTCCTTAAACGCAAGGCTGGTATAACCCTTAAAATGATAATTTCTACTATTGGCCAAATGGCTGTACGCCACACTTTGTTCCCATTTTGAAACTTTGCTGAATCTGTTAAGCGAATCTGTCCAGATTTGTCGCTGCTCCGGTTCAGCCAGCGAAATCCTGCTGCAAATACCGTAAATCGAAACTGTCAAAGATAAATCCCGCTCCTCTGAAACAGGCTTGGCTATAAGGCCTTGTATAACAGCTTTAAGGCTGTCTATTTTCGGATTTTGTCCAAAAGTTTTTAACGAAAAGATCAAAAGCAGCAGGAAGGTGATTTTTCTCATTTTATACAGAATATTGACCTAATGTAAAGGCATTTTATTGATTTTGCCAAATTTCCGGTCAAAATACATAATTCTACCTAAGTATCTAAGGGTTTTCACTTAGATAAAATACAGAGTTTTACTGATTTACTAAGTTTGCTTTTCTTGGCATTTTTGCCTGGTATAAAACCGATTCCCATGAAAAAGCTAATCGTAACCTTATTATTCCTCATAATTTACCAATCCACTTTCAGCCAGACTTTAAAGTGGATAAAACAGGCAGGTGCTCCATCAAGAGCAAATGATGGCAATGCCATTGCAACAGATGCTTCGGGGAATGTCTATGCTACCGGACGATTTAATGGTTCGACTAACTTTGGAGGTACAACATTGACCTCGCTTGGAATAGATATTTTTATTGCCAAATACAATAGTGCAGGAACATTACAATGGGTAAAACAGGCAGGTGGATCGGGAGCTTTTAATTATGGCTATGGCATAGCTGTTGATGGTTCAGGAAATGTTTATGTAACAGGATACATTGCTGCTGCTACGGACTTTGGCGGAACAACTCTCACACCTGTCGGCAATAATGATGTATTTGTAGCCAAATATAATAGTAGTGGGGCCTTTCAATGGGCAGTAAATGCCGGAGCAGCAAGCAAATATGCCATCGGGCGTGGCATTGCCATTGATGCCGCAGGCAATGCGGTGATAGCCGGGGAATTTCAGGGAGCAACGAATTTTGGCGGAACTACCCTCACAGCCATTGGTAACAAAGATATTTTTGTTGCAAGTTATAACAATGCCGGAACCTTATTATGGGTAAAGCAGGGAGGTACGGTAGGACGCTCAGACTTTGCCAGCAGTATTGCTGCAGATGCTTTGGGAAATATCTTTGTAACAGGAGAATTCTATGGAACTGCTAACCTGGCAGGAACAAATGTTACGGCCATAGGTGACCCTGATATGTTCATTGCCAACTTTAATAATGCCGGTACACTACAATGGGTAAAACATGCCGGACATCCGTCTACACAAAATCCGGGCTTTATTACAAGCTATCCTACAAAAGGCATAGCCATTGCGAGCGATGGTAACGGGAATCTGTTTGTTGCAGGGAAATTCGTTGGCACCACCGATTTTGGCGGCACCAGCCTCACACCGGGTACAAATACTGATGATGTTTTTATTGCAAAATACAGTAGCCTTGGAAACTTATCATGGGTAAAACAAATGGGTATGCTTAGTACACATAATTTCGTTTATGGTATTTCAGCAGATGCTTCCGGGAATTGTTATGTAACAGGTTCATTTGGGGAGTCAGCTGATTTTAGTGGAACTACTTATACAGCCATCGGCACCAGAGATGCATACATTAGCAAATACAATAATATAGGTACGCTGCAATGGGTAAAACAAGCGGGTTCGGCAAATAAATTTACTAATGGACAAGGCATTTCAGCAGATGCTTCGGGTAATATATGCACAATAGGGTATTTTTCAGGAAGCACTGATTTTAGCGGAACCACATTAAGTCCAATAGGTACTCAAGATATATTTATCTGGGTTTTACAACAAAATACCTGCCCGAACACTCTTTCTCCATCAGGTTCAATTACTAATAATCAGAAAGCAGCTTCAACTGTCATTACAAATGGTATAAACACCGTTCCCGCTTCTTCAAATGTTATTTATCAAGGAGGTAATTATGTTCTGCTCAATGCTGGTTTTTCGGCAGCGAACGGCGGTGTTTTTTCTGCCAGAATATCAGGAAACTGCCAGTAATAGCAAAAGATGCCTTTCTACATGCATTGTAGAAATAATCACTCACAAAACTATGATTTGCTACATCGGGAAAATGAAAGAACTCTCGCAATCAATAAATCAGGAGAGTTTTAACTGACCTTAAAATCTCTTTTTGAGGAATTATATCTTTTATGCTTCGTCCTTTGTTGTCCTTATAAGATTCATACCGGAGATAAAAAAGATAAGGCCGATAATACCATAAATAATCAGTGATTTAATATTCTTTGCCCCTCCGGAAGTATTAACAAACAATACGGCTGCGTAAATAAGACCAATGATGCCTAACACAGTAAGCACTGTTCCAAAGACTCTTTTAAGATTCATAAATGTATATTTTAATAATTATGTGGAAATAAATAATTCAGTGCGTAAAACGAATCTGACATGTTTTACTTTAAAAACGAAATTGAACTAATAAGCATAGTTAAATACTTGTAATTAATTACACTACTTCTGCTTTCCCATAAAAGCTTAAAAAACTATGCCACGGTTGAGTATATCTTTTTATAGCTTATGTCAATGCTATAGTTATCCCGGAAAAAAAACAACATTTATTTTGTTTATTAGGCAGGGATTCAATACTTTTACATAGTAATTTCAAGCCAAACTTCATATACTTATTGTCAGGGTAGAATTGTTGTATCAATCACTACTTCCGGCATAAGTTTTTATAATTCTTTGAAAATTTTTTATAGATTTTCACTTAGATACTTTTACTGATTTTAATCACACTTTATTCATTAAGCAAGTAAGATAGGACTATGCCCTTTAAAGTATTATCGGCATTTGCTTAATTTTTCCATTTGACTTTTGTGTAGACTATTTATTCAATCATTTAAACTTTTGACCTGTGTCTTTTTCAAATCCAAACTTTCAGTTCAGCCGTGAGCGGCGTTTTTCAATTCCAGCGGCCGATTCGACCTCCATGGAAGTAATGCCTGCAACAATCAATAACCTTGCATTAATTATTAAAGGGCAGGGTGTGGTAATCTTCAAAGCGCTTAATGATTTTACACCGGATACCTCAACCCTTATTTCTTTTTATAATAAAGATAAGAACGTTGAAATAAGCCTGCAATTAGAAGTTGGAAGACTGGTTTTGAAACAGAATGGTGAGGTAATAGACGAACAAAAAGATACCGGACTAACTACTCATTCAAGAGCTTTTTATTGGATAAGTTTAGATGCTCAAAAACGCTTTATACGCTTTGGGCTTGGTGAATCGCGTTTGGAGACCGAAACATTTGTCTACCAGTTTCCTTCTGACCACAATACTAAAGTACTATTAGAAAGCCTGACAAACTTTAGCTTTGATGATAAGGAGGTAAGTTTATTGAGACTTTTAAGAGACCCTATCCTGGATGATGTACCCTTAAAAGTAAAAAATACGGACGAGCTCACGATGGACATGATTGCTGAAGGGACTTTCCTGCCTAAACCCAACCTTTCTGCTATCGCCCAGAAGCTATATGATAATATAGCAGGTAAAAACTTCACGCTTAATACGCCTGAATTCCCTGATTTTGTTGAGGCAATTGAGTATAGTATTGCCACGCCCGGTTGCTGGTGCTATGAGAAACTCAAAGAAAAAGCCGGAGAGTTTGGCGATAAGGATCCTAAGAAAGTATATCTGAGAATTACTCTAGGACAAAACGGGGGCGAATCACCCGGTATACCCTATGTAATGGAAATCTGGCCTGCAGGATGTTATTCGCCAATCCATAACCACGCAGGAGCCAATGCGGTTATCCGGGTTTTACATGGGCAGATAGATGTCAGGCTCTTTCCTTATCTGGGTACTGAGAAGTCGTTTGGTAACGAAGTATTTTCTGAAGGAGACATTACCTGGATTAGCCCGACTCTCAACCAGTTTCATAAATTACAGAATCCAAACGAGTCAGGCCCAACCTGTATCACTATTCAGTGCTATATGTATGATGAAAATGATTTAGGGCATTATGATTATTTCGATTACCTCAGCGACGACGAGGATATAAAGCAATATGAACCTGATTCGGATATGGACTTCGTAGCTTTTAAGGTAGTCGTAAAAGAAGAATGGGTCAATAAATAGATTTACGTATATAAGGTACGTTAGAGAATGGTTAGCCTGAATTAATCATAATGGGAATATTGTATCTAAGTCTGGCAAAGGTCAACAAATACTAATTGAAAATCAGGCATATCCATAAAATTTTGCTTAGAGAAAAAAGACCGGGATTGATTAGACAATAGTAAAGGGAAAATGTACCTGTATAGGCCAAATTGGGGGTGGATTTTGGATTCTGGAGAGAATATCTTTTGAAAATTTCCGGTAAATTTCGAAGGAGCTTGAGCCTTTAAATAAAAAAATGCGATAATCCGAAAAATAAATAGTAAAATTATTTGAAGAGTGAAAAAAAAGCCTTTCTTTCGTACCGAAATATAATTAAACAACTGGGCTGACAAGCTTCACAGGCACCTTATCTTACTAATCTTATAAAAAGCCTTAATGGCCTGCATTCTTTATTGCCTCCGAAGAGATGATTCGGATAGTATTTACATTATTCAAATATTTTTTCGACTATTTAACTTAGATATTTTTTGATTTTTTGTGCAGGATATTTATGAAGCAACTTTGCTGTAATGCTTCACGACACACCTGTTTTATTGAATTTATAAACGCCTTATAGGCTTAAATGCCCCCTTGCTTATTAAGCCTCGGCCTGGAGAGCGTTTGTCTTTTCTAATATTTATTAAGTCATTAAGCAGTTTTATCGAGATTACAAGAGTGATATTATTAGATTTTTTTGTTCTGTAAAATTCAAAACAATTTAGCTGTAAGGTTTCATAAGGCGCCTTATTTTACAGATTTTATAAAGTCTTATAGGCTTATATGAGCCATTGTTTGAAAAACAATGGCATGGAGAGTATTTGTCATTTTTCAACCCAATAAACACGCTGATTAGGAATTATTGACGAGTATGTTGGTATAATAAAACCCTTTACAGGCGACTATGCACCATCGGGCTGGCTTCTGTGCAACGGAGATAATTATCAGTTGCAGGAAATATCAAATGTTCTAAGCAATTATAAGGCCTGGATATGGTAGAACAACCTTTACGTTGCCGGATTTAAGAGGCCGTACCCCATTGGATATAGGTCAACTAATAGCTAGAAATCTTGATAACAAATGGTCATACACATGTTTTTAATGGGCTTTGATGGTGACAGACCCGGAAGGTAATTAGTTGCAGGAAATTTCTACTGCTCGTACAACGCAGGTGATACTCCTCTCCCCATGAATGGTTTAGCAGTTTCTGTTGCCTCTGGTAATGAGTCATATGATAACATGTCTCCATAAATTATATCATTATGTTACAAAGGGATTATTTCCTACAAGACAATAATAACAAATCGATTTTATTAACGGTCGTTAATTACACTTAACAATTATCATGGAAAACCAAACAGAAGAGAATCCGGAAGTTTTGTCAGAGAAAAAACAATGGATTAAGCCTGCAATGCACTTAATCATTGATATTAATTCATCCGGTGGCGGTGGATTAGAATCAGCTACTGGAGGAATCGCCTCTTAATTTAAGGTAGAGATGGTGGGAAGCAATATTGATGAATATTAAAACAGGGGCAATTCCGGAATTTGCAGAATATTATTGAGTGAATAAAAGTATAAAGAGACACAGTCCTGAAAAGTAAAAGACAGAGTATTGGTGCTCTGATTCTAATTCATTCACTTCCCGGTGCAAAAGCCAAAACCGTTGTGCTGAATGAACCAGATTGACAGGCTTCAGCAGGAGGTTTATCCTATACTTTTTAAGAACCTTTTTGCATTTTTTACAGGCGATATTCGTTGAGAAAAATTGCCTTTTTAAACGCTTTTCAAAGGCTGCCGGCAACATATTTATTTCAACAGGTTAACGACAAGTCGACAATCTTAAAAAGGTGCCTTATCGTAAACTGTTTCACAATAGCCTTATTGGTTTATATAGCCATTGCTGGTAAAGCAACGGGCTGGAAAGTATTTGTGTGTTTATTTTTTCAACCTTTAAACATTTAGTTCAAATTATGGATGAATTAATGGGTATTGTCAAGCCATTTTGTGGGAATTTTGCCCCCAGAGGCTGGAAGTTTTGCGATGGCTCGCTATTATCGATAGCACAGGATTTAGCTCTTTACGCAATTCTGGGAACCATCTATGGTGGCGACGGTGTAACAACCTTTGCCTTGCCGGATTTAAGAGGCCGAATTGCCATTGAGGCTAATGATACTACAGTGCCTTTAGGACTTAAGGCAGGTACAGAAAACGTAACTATTACATCAGGTACCTTTGCTAATCACTCTCATGTTTTTAATGGTCTTAACGGAACAAGAGAGACGAATACCCCTGGTAATAATTATTTAGGTATTGCAGCAGGAAACTTCTATTGTCAGTTTGACCCGGGAGATCAATTATTGCCGATGAATGCTAATACCGTCACAGCGGCTCCCGGAAATTATCAGGCACATAATAATATGGCGCCTTATCTTGCAATAAATTACATTATATGTGTGGTGGGTGTTTTCCCGAGCAGAAATTGATTTTTTGAAAGAACTTTTAACACAAAATAATTTTTTAACTGTTTTTAAATAACATAATAAAATGGATGAAATCATTGGAATGATTAAAGCATTCGCAGGCAATTTTGCGCCAAAGGGGTATTATCTTTGCGCCGGACAAACCTTACAGATTTCGCAAAATCAAGCATTGTTTGCGATTCTTGGCACTACTTATGGTGGAAATGGCTCAACAACTTTCATGCTGCCTGATTTGAGAGGGCGTTCTGTAGTAGGAGTTGGTTCTGGTCCTGGCCTTACGACGCGGGTACTTGGAGAATCAGACGGATTTGAGAGTGTAACACTTACTGTCAACCAGATACCACCTCATACACATACATATAATGCTTTATCCGGTAGCAGAGAAGCACCTAGCCCTGCGGGTAATTTCCTTGGTACAGCAGCCGGTAATTTTTATTCACAGCAGGATCCGGGAGATCAATTATTACCTATGAATGATGGCGCTATTTCACTAGCGGGAGGTGGCCAGGCACATAATAATATGCAACCGTTTTTAGGTCTTAATTATATTATTTGCTTTCAGGGTGTATATCCTTCAAGGAATTAGGCCTGACCCTGGGTTTATTTATCTGTAAATTTAAAATGGTAAATTAACCGGAAGAAGCAGCAGATGAATGAAAAAGGTTCAGCCGACTCTTAATGGGTATAGGGAATCTCTGAAGCAATATAAATGGCTAATAAAAGGGAGGTGACATCGCTCTCCCTTTTTAATTTATCCGGATTCGCCAGTCTTTCTTCTATTTTTTCCACATTAACTATACCGCTCTTTAAAACAGGTTTATCGGCTAATACCTGATTCAGAAAAACTGCATTTTTATATTTGAAATAAGGTATTACCGCACTACTCTTATCTTTTCTATGCCTTATTGCATCCGGTAGTATCTCTCCCAAGGCGTTTCTGATAAATTGTCTTTTGTTTTCTTCGGGACGGAACAGACCCGAGGGTAGTCTCATCATGAATTCCAGCAAACGAATATCAGCCATCGGGTATCGGCATTCGGCATTAAACCTGAGCGCATGTAATGTTTCAGTTTCAAACCGCAGAGAGGTATAAGGTCGGTTAATTTTCGAGATAAGATAATCTTTATAAGACTTTATATTGAGTTTGTTTTCTATTTCAGGTAAGGCCTTTTTATATGATTTTCGAAGATAATCAGCACCTTCTGTTTTATTTTTAGTTTGTTTATCTATCCTGTATCCAAAGACTCTATAATAGAAATACCGTGCAATCAATTTATAGCTGGTTTTATTAAAACACATTAATTCCTGAAACAGAACCTTTAAATCTGCTTTATATAAACTATCATATAGCCACCATTCGCCGCTGTCTGTTATGCATTCATCTCCTGCAAAGCCACTTAGTTTAAGCCTGCAATTATTTTTATTCATGGTTTCGTAAATAGATTTTTGCCAGGTAAAATTCACTTTATTCAGGCCACCATGAACTTCTACCCCATAGCCAATTTCGTCTTTATAAGAATCAAAAGGATGTTTATTCAGTCTAAAGACTTGTTCCCTGGGTAGTTTTAATTTATTCAATACTAACTCCTGAAAAGGCGATTCATCATGAAAGTTCTGATGATGAGCCTGCCCTTCTGTAGATTGCACTAAGGAGTAAGAGTGTAAATTATTGATGAGTTGGTTATCAGTACCAAGTATTTCTTTGCACATGCAGGCAATAGTTGAAGAGTCGAGACCTCCACTTAACTCCAGGCCCACACCAAAGGTTTCAATACCTCTCATTCTGCATTTAACGGCAGATTGAAACAAACCATAAAATTCATCATAATATTCCTGCTTTGTTTTTTGCGTATTTGAGAAGACCGGCCTTAAGTCCCAATACTTTATTTCATTTTTCTTATCCTTATTAAACAATAAGTAATGGGCCGGTTTTACCCTGAAAATGTCTTTATAACAAGTATGTTGAATCCCGGCTGAAGTGAGAATAAAGTCAGCATAAAGCGTGCTTGCTATATATGATTCGGAGAATTCGGTATTGATAAATTTAAGATTTAGAAAAGCATTCAGGTCGCTTGTAAAGAAAATGACTCCGTCCTGAAGCGTATAAAAGAGTGGTTTTATACCTATGTGGTCTTTAGCCATGAAAAGCGTCTTCTCTTGTATGTCCCATACAGCAAAAGAAAAATCGCCAATTAAATGCTTAATGCATTCTTCCCGATAAAGGGTATAAGCAGCCAGGATATATTCATGGTCAGAATCTGATTGAGATAGCTTAATCGGTATTTTAGAAGCAAGTTCTTCACGATTATCTATTCTGCAGGATGCTGCAAGCACATATCGCTCGTTTTGGCAAATGCTGGTTGTGTGTATAGACTCCGGCGTATTGAATAAAAACTTATTACATATAAACACCTCATTGGTTTGATATATACCCATAGCATCTGCCTTGAAAAAACTTGTAGACAATTGCATTTGCGAAGCTATTGCAACAATATCAATATCGGAATTGAATGGAACACAGCCAAAGAATTGTGACATATACGCTTTTGAGTAGATGGAATAAACAAGATTGGAACCAGCAAAAGGATTTTTATTCCCATCTCAAAAATACACAATTTTTAGGAAAAATTTGCAAATACGGTACATTTTGTATCGTAATAGTTTCACCTATTGGATGATGAAGTCTTTTTGGAGAATTTAGAGTTTTAATCAGTGGATTTACTATCTGTGTTTGATTTAGTAGCAGGTATTTGAATGTATGAGAACTCAACAGATAAATCTGTAAACCTGATAATATTTTTAACGGTTTATGGTATCCTATATCTCCATTAACCTTTTCAGGTTCTCGCCATAAGTTGAGCCCGTTTCTACTTTAGTATTCTTGCTATCACGCATCACAACCAGATACTTGCCATTGAAATACTTCTGTAATTCTTTAATCAATAGAGAATTAATGATAGATGAGCGGCTCACCCGAATGAAATTATCCGGCAGTTTTTCTTCTAAATTAGAGATTGTATAGTTGGTCAGATATTGTTTACCATCATGGGTATTCAGGAATACGTATTTATCTTCAGCTTCAAAATAACTTATGTCAGTCAGCGGGATAAACAATATTCTTTCACCGGATTTTACTGAAATCGAGTGTGCTGTAGTCTGTTTTTGCAAGGGCACACGCTGTGTATCATCCTTAGCCTTGAACTGCTCTAACAATTGCAGCAGATTCGCATTCAGCGAATTGTCTTCTTTTTTATCTTCTAATTTCTTTAACTTTTCTATGGTTTTCTCTAATCTTTCTGATTCAATGGGTTTCAGCAGATAATCGACCGAGTT
>CALRLS020000070.1:0-15225 GCA_943368815.1 Cyanobium sp. NIES-981 | reverse complement strand
CTTAATAAGTAATTCAGCTAAACACATGAATTAACATATTGAATCGAACAAACCCATAAGGATGGTATCATAATTGCAATATGTATTTCAATAATTGTAGCCATAGAATCCAGATTCATTATTTGTCGATTGGGAAATGACTTTATGCTAATATTAGAAAGATTGCATTGCTCACATTCTCATCTAACGCATAATGAATAAACGATTACTGCTCCTAAACCTGCTTGCTATAAGTTTAAGCCTTTTGATTACTCAACTGACTTTTGCCCAATCTACAGAGGCAACAAAAACTACCAGTAAGAAGCAAGTCAATGCCAATTCGATTCATTCAGGCAAAAATACACTCAAGGCTACAAAGCCTGTGGGTCTAAAAAACTTTTCCATTAAAGAGACGCTTGTAGACCTTCCTACAGAAATTCATATTAGTAGCTTACTTTTATGTGGAGGTGGAACAACAATTGAGATGTCGGCCGAATGTCAATCAGGAATGGTCAAGTGGAGTTATACGGAAGCCAGTGAGATTCATAGTGAATATAATTCACCGCTAATACTTACTCCTACAGTAAGCCTTACGTATTATGTCTCTTGTGAAGAAGAGGGAGTTGAAAGCGACCAGGTAAAAGTAGGAGAAGTGATTGTGATTACTGCCCCAACAGATGTTCAGGCAGATAATGCATACGTTTGCTCAGGCGATGATGTTTCATTAACAGCTAACTGTGCTTCAGGAACTATCTTCTGGTATGATCGGGATGAAGGTGGAAATTTCGTTGGCGAAGGGTCTCCCCTTATTCAGAACCCTACATCGACTACTGCTTATTTTGCAACCTGTACGGATAACACTTGCGAAACTGCAAGAATTGCTACCAATATTATTGAAGTAAGCGCAACTTCAACCAATGAACCATCAAATGTTCAGGTCGATAAACCCAATGTTTGTGCTAATACCACAGTTACATTAACAGCTACCTGTGCTACGGGTGCACCCATCTGGTACAACCAGATTCTGGGTGGAAGCACGATAGGTACAGGTAACACTCTGACACAAAACCCCATTACCAATACACCATATTCTGCTGCTTGTTCGGGTGAACCTTGCCCAAGTAACAGAGTAGCTACCGAAGAAGTAGTAATAATTCCTGTAGAAGAATTTGGCTCAGCCTCCGTTGAGGCAGAGATTCCAGGCGAACTTTGTGCAGGCACTCCTATTAAACTAATAGCCAATTGTGAGTTTGGAGGAACCCCCACCTGGTATATTACCTCAGACCCTAACCCCATTGGCATAGGTGATACACTTGTTCATAAAGTAACTATTGAAAGAAATCAGTATTCTGTGGCCTGCCTGCAAGGCGCTTGCAATTACTATGGTACCGGGGTGGTCAAGGTCGATTTGGCAGGAATGGTCAGTGAAGGTCCACCGCCGCCAAGCGACGTTTACGCAAGCAATGAAAGCATTTGTGCAGGCACTAGTATAACCTTAACAGCTAACTGTTTAGCAGGAACCATTATCTGGTATACTCAGGCTTTTGAAGGAAGTCCTATAGGCACCGGTTATGGATTCATGCACAGGCCAACAGTAAGCACTACTTATTATGCGCTCTGTAAGGATTACACCGTCAATTGTGAAATTGAAAGTTTGAGAACCCCCACTGAACGCGTGGAAGTACTTTCTTCATCAGCAAGTATGCCAACAGAGGTTTCGGTCGATAAAACCTATGTACTTGCAGGAACCGAGGTTATATTAACAGCCAATTGTGCTAACGGGGACCCGATTTGGTATGATCAGGAATTTGATGGAAGCCCGATTGGTTATGGTACGACTCTGACTCAAAACCCAACGGTTTCTACTACTTATTATGCTGCTTGTCCGGGCGACCCTTGCGAAACACTGCGGGTAACCACAGGTATTGTAACAATTATACCCGAGCCAGCAGAAGTAAGAGTCAATACAACAAGCATTTGTGTAGAAGGCAGCGTTTCATTAACAGCAACCTGTGCAGTAGGAACAATTGAGTGGTACAATCAGGCTTCAGACGGAGAACCGATTGGTACAGGCTCTCCTCTTCTGGTTTCAATTAATGAATCAACTACTTACTATGCTGCCTGTGAATCAGGTGGATTCAGCGGTAACAGGATCGCAACCGCAACCGTAATGGTATATCAAATACCGGAAGTGACAACCAATCCTTTAGTTGACAAAACGGCTATCATCAGCGGTGCTTTTGTTACCTTAACTGCTACGTGTAATATAGGCGACGTCGTATGGTATAATCAGATTTCAGGTGGTGCAGCTATCGGTAATGGTGCATCATTGAAATACTATCCTGATTCTACCACTACTTATTATGCTTCCTGCAAAAACGGTAATTGTGAAAGTGGTAGAACTGCTACTAATCAGGTAGTGGTAACGCCAACGCCAATTAATCCAACTAGTGTGTCAGTTAGCAAGGCGGCAATTTGCAGTGGCACATCGGTTACATTAAATGCTATATGTACCTCAGGAACTATTATATGGTATATTCAGGCTTCCGGTGGAACACCTATTGGTACTGGTACAGCATTAAGCCAAAGTCCGGTAAGCAATACCACATATTATGCACTTTGTAAAAATGATAATTGCGAAAGCAGCAGAGTAGCTACCAGTCAGGTAACAGTTACTACACAAGCCGTTGAACCAATCAGTGTATCGGTGAATAATGTCGCTATTTGTAGCGGTACAACTGTCTCGCTGAGTGCTAATTGTAGCATAGGCACTGTGAATTGGTACACCTCAACAACAGGTGGAACAGCCATTGGTACCGGTGCAGGTTTCAGTCATAGCCCGACTATAACAACCCCCTATTATGCGGCTTGTGAAAACGGCATTTGTGCAAGTACAAGATCAGCAACACAGGAGGTTGTAGTAACACAAACACCTGCAAGCCCATCAGCTGTTATCGTGAGCAATAACAATGTGTGCAGTGGTACAAGCGTATCTTTAAGTGCAAGCTGCGCTACTGGCACTCTCAAATGGTATAAACAGTCAACTGGTGGAACAAGCGTCGGTACAAGTTCACCACTGAGTCAGGTAGTTAGTGCTACAGGTTATTTTTACGCTGCCTGTGAAAACGGCGCTTGTACAAGTACCAGAGTAATTACCAGCCAGGTTGTAGTGGTGGCAACACCTGCAAGCCCGACACTTACGGCTAATAAATTAGCAATTTGCCAGGGTGATTCAGCCACGCTGACAGGACAATGTTCATCCATAACAGATGTTTTTCGTTGGAGTTCGTCTCAACTCAGAGTGAATGCCTTAACTGGCTTATCTTATAATAGAACAAGGAACGTGAAAACACCGGGTGTATATAAGGCTATATGTGAGGCCGCAAATGGCTGTGTAAGTGAAGAGAAAAGCATTACTGTTACACAAGGGCTTAATTGTGGCACACAAATTTTCATTATAATTACCCCTGATAAACCTGTGATTTGTCCGGGTGCTTCTATTACTTTAAATGCTAGTGGTTGTACTGGGGTAATTAGCTGGTTAGGAGGTACAAGTACCAAAACAGGTACATCTGCTACCCTAAATCCTACAGTTACTACCACTTATACAGCACAATGTAGCACAGGAGGTTGATCAACAATAGAAGTGAAAATTGCTAGCGTTACTGTGTTGGTTAGTAGTGATACACCTAAGGGTACTAATCCTGTTAAAGCCACTACCTCAATTGAATCATCCAAAAAAATCGGGATTGCGGATATTACTCCGGGTGCTACCGTTACTTTTGAAGCGGGTGGTTCAATTATTCTGCAACCCGGCTTTGTAGTTGAAAAAGGCAGCGTCTTTAAAGCAGAGATTAAGGGCTGTAATTAAGAGTCTTGCCCCGAAAAAGGCTGGCACTATAATACAATCAGATTGAAAAAGCAGGTTTTAATTCTTTTAATAGCATTGCCAGAACGATCCAGAACCACTATGAGAAAATCCTGAACTTTTTCGAGAGAAGAAGTACGAATGCATCAGCAGAATCCTTTAATGCAAAAATTAAGCAATAAGGATTCATTTTAGAGGTTTAAAAATATCACTTTCTTCTTTTTTAAGTTTGCCAAAATTTATGCTTATTCTCGAACTTTATCACTTGAGCCATGATAATCGTTTGATAATGAAAGAGTAAGTTAGAAATGAGTTCAATCATTCACCTCACTATAAAAAAAACCGCTGAAAATCAGCGCTTTAAATTAATTGCGGACTGAGCGGGTTCGTAATCGAACCCTTGATACCATTTCTAACTTTTTTGGATACAAACTTTATAAAAGCAGAAAAATAGGTTCAAGAACTCTATGATTGTTTGAATTCTAACTGATTTCTTTAAGAAAAAACAAAAAATTCAATATCATCGTGTAAAAATAAAAAAGCTCTCATTACTAAATATTTTCTGAGATTCGATTATGATTAAAGAGAGCCTGACACAATAATAAATTTCGGTATCTTGATACAAAATCATAGTCTTAAATTCCCGCCCTTTTATAGGAAGAAGAAGAATGGGTATTGAAATTTACTACCCCCTAAAAATTGAAAAGACATTCTGAAGTTTGAGTCTCAATCAATTTTAAACTATTATTGGGCGAATTTCGATTTAAGTCTAATCTGAAAGAACTATATCTACTTCATATCTTAATAAATATAGAATAAAGTTTACGTCAGTCTTCCTTGAAATCGCATGCATAATATTGTCGGTTACCCCCTTTCTTTTCTCTTTCCATTGCCTGTTTTTTTTAAGCAAAAAAGTGTAACGATTTATACCACCATCTCAGTATTGACGGCAGTAAAAAAAAGGTAATGGACAGCATTTAATTATTACTGGTAATTGTGTATTTTTGGGCTAAACTGGATGTACCATGAGTTCAATATTTGGCATTATAAGTAAACATAGATTCATCGGGCAACAGAAGTTACAAAATATGCAGGCCAGGCTGGATCACTGGAAGGCCGATGCATCAGGGCTCTGGCAAAGTAACCGGGTTGGTCTCGGACATCTGATGCTTCACAACACGCCGGAATCACTTCATGAACATCTTCCGCTTTACAGCAAGGATACAGGATTGGCTATAACTGCAGATGTTCGCATAGATAACCGCGAAGAACTGATAATAAAGCTTAACCTACCCCAGCATCCAAAGGATCAACCTGTTCCGGATAGTACACTCATACTGGCAGCTTATAAAAAATATGGCGAAAACTGTGTAGACCATCTAATCGGCGATTTTGCATTTGCTATTTGGGATGAAAAAGCAGAAAAGTTATTCCTGGCGCGGGATCATATGGGTATCCGACCGCTTTATTATTATGAAGATGATGATTTATTCGCCTTTTCCTCTGAAATTAAAGGATTGCTCGCAATTGGCATTAATGAAGAAATAAACGAACTCTACCTTAAATATTTACTAGCTGGTCTTCACACCCGGGAAAAAACCTGCTATACATTTGTACAGAGGCTATGTGCATCGCATTGCCTGATCCTGGAAAAAGGCAAAATAACTGCCAGAAAATACTGGGAACTTGATACCGCTAAAGAAACCATATTTAAAGACCCTGAACAATATGCAACAAGGTTTTACGAATTGCTTGAGCAAGCTGTAAAATGCAGGACCAGATCGGTATTTCCGGTTGGTTTCGAGGTGAGTGGTGGTATGGACTCAACATCAATTGCCTGTATCGCGGCTAAACAACTCCATCTTGCCGGAAAAAGTACAATAGGGGTTTCATTCCAAAGGCCGCCCAATCTTGAATTTCCTGAATTAACCAACAAAGAGTCTTTCTATGTTGAGGAAGTCAGAAAATATGCGCCCCTTGATTATCTTGAAGTGTATATTGATGGAGATTATACAAGAGATTCAATTAAAGAAATCAAGGTCAACCTGGAAAGGAATGACGGACCCTGCTCTCATCTTGATATAGGATTCCTCCATATGAAGCAGTTAACTCAGAAACACGGGGTACGCAGTATATTATCAGGTTATTTGGGTGATCATATGGCTACCTGGTGGACTAAGCATCCCTTTTACCTGGAATATTTGTCTAAATATAAGTTAATCCGATATTTCAGGGAAGCCTGGAAAATGAAGCAAGTAACTTTTGCTACAAAACTCCTGTTGCGCGTAATACTTCAGAAGCTATTTCCGGCATTTATTTTATCGCTAGTGAGAAAAAAAAGAAATAACGACATTAAAAACTCCCCAACGAACCTGTTGCGCCCCCAATATTTCGATGAACTTGCCGCTGATATTGAGGATGATTTTTATAGATTGCCTTGCACTTTCAGAGAAATTCAGGTAAATGAAGCTACGAATGACTATTCATCGCAAAGAATGGAGGGAGAGATCCGATCTACAAAAGAGATGAAAATGGAAATTGCGTATCCAATGGCCGATATAAGGCTTATAGAGTACGTACTAAGCGTTCCGGTTGAATATAAAGTGACTGCAACAAATCGCCGAAAACTCTTTAGAGAGGCCATGGCTTACAAAATACCGGCATCTATTCTTAATAATCATCTTAAAATGGCGATTCCTGTAGGAAATACGACACGAAAATGGATGAAGCGGTCAGAAAGTATGCGAAGCTGGCTGAACGAATTGCCTGACCTAAATAATATTCTTCCCTACATTAACAAAGATATTTTTCTGGATGCCTATAAAGAAACCAGTATTGATGAACTGGAAAAAAGAATTTCAACTATGAAACTTCCGACTAAGCGAGTGGCAGAAAGCATAATTATTTGGAAATTGAAAAAATCTATGTAAATTTATTGAAAAATTAGTACTAAATAAAAATACATAATATGCAAGTAAATCCTAAAGAAAATCCTGCTTCAGAAAAACCTGATTCAAAAAAACTGTGGGTAGATCCCTCACTAACGATTATTCCAAGACAAGCTGTTCAAAGTGGTCCTACTGTTGGAGCAGAAGATACTGATATATCACCATCCTGATTTTGATGTTTGGTTTCTTCACTGTATGATACCATACCGTATTTCATTTAATACTATCGAAGGTGAAGTATTTTGGGTGGACATTGGCTTATCGAAATTTGATAAGCCATTTTTTGACCATGTGATTGATAATCATATCAGCATATTAGAGGCAGGTTATAACACCTTAACTACCTCTACTGAGACTCTTTTAAATTCAGCCTTACTTCTCCCTGCTGTTACGCCATCTGGGTTTGTTTTTCATGTATCACGCTGCGGCTCCACGCTTCTTTCGAATGCTTTGCAGCAAATTAAAGGAGCCACTGTTATATCCGAAGCCGGGATTTTAAACACATTATTTCAATCGTACTTACTTTCCAATTCTTTGGTAGATTCGCAGTTTTCCAAGGACAAGGTTAAGCAGTTTATACAATCGGTAGTCACCCTTCTGGGGCATTCACAAAGTGAAAGCAATCGATTATTCATCAAATTCAGCAGTTGGAATATACTGTTCTTACCACTTATCCAGGAAATATGGCCGGATGTTCCCATAGCTTTTGCATTTCGTGACCCTTTCCAGGTAGTGGAGTCGTTAATCCGTGCTAAACCGGGTTGGTCCAATTTTTTCCAAAATCCAGGACTTGTTTCGGCTATGCTTCGCATCAACAAAAAAGAGGTAGTCACCTGGGCCTATATAGATTTTATTGTCAACATACTATCTGGAATTTACAATGCTGGAAAGGCTTTGGAACATAATGCGCTATTCATCCACTACAGCGAAGACAAAGTGCAACATATTAAACAACTATTAGATCATTTCAATGTTAGCGCTGAAGAAAACGAATGGGCGGCTATACGTTCCGGATGTAATATTTATTCAAAGGACCCAAACCAGTCTTCTCATTACTTACAAAACGTAATGGTGAACGGTTTTGTGCTAAATGAACGTGTAATGTCACTTGTAAAAACCAAACTTTGGGAAGATTACATGAAGCTGAAGTCATTCGCTTCTGTCCAACCTTAAACATGCTCAAATGTTCAGGCTATTGACACAATTTCTAAAATTCCGTGCTTAATCAGCATCCTGATGCCTTGTACTAATGCCGGATCGTTAAACTTGCCAGGCAGTTCGCGTATCATAATATCCTCCGTTGTTATAAGTTTGAGCAATAATTCCTTTTGAGACAATGGGAAAGTTAATCTTGTGTCATAAAATTCTATTGTCATAAAGTCGTTATGTTCAGTCAGTGTAGGAGGTGGCTTGATACTACACCGCAGGCGGCTGTCTGGCGTAAGTTGCCTGTAATGTAATACATCGAAGAGGCGTCCCCTTGGTTCCACAAAGTTCTTGTTCTGTAATTCGGTATCATGCAGTGAAAGTCCGATGCTGAGATGCAACGACGGTTCATCAACCGAAATCGCCTCGTGAATGAATCCACAGGGGAGGTAAAGCGTGTCACCCTGCTTTAAAGTAAATTCATGGCTCGGGTTGGTACGTGTCCATTTGGCTCTATCAAACGGCTCATTAGGGCTGGCAACAGGCATATCATATAATTTCCAGTCTTTTGAACCATATACCTGTATCACAATTATTTCATGCATGTCGTAATGCGGCCTGAATGCCTTAGATGCTGATGGCGTTAAATAACCGTTGATATTCAACTTTGCCTGGAACTGTTGGGCCAAATTTTGAGACAGCGCATACAGGGATGGAAAAGACAGGTTCATTTGTTGTCCTACTACCGTGGCGCCATCGGCTAATAAACCAAATACTTTCCTGTTATTAATTTTCTCAAGCGTCCTGTTACCAAAAGTAATTTGATCTACATAAAAGCTTGTGGGCAATTCCATGCCGTCTTTCACAACCCTGATACTTGGATAAATCAGATCCTTTCGCTCCAGGTAATCAGCTATGCTTTCAATGGACAGCAATTCTTTAAAAAAATCCGGTTGGTCGCGCTGGATAAGAAGCGGTTGGCGTTTAAAGAAATCGGCGTAGAAAGCTTTTGTTGTGACAGGAGCAATAAGCTGCTCGAAATTTTGCTGGATATAGTTCATTTACTGTTCAACAAATGGTAAATAATGAATAACCTTTTCAGCGAGCTGGGCAACAGTATTATCTGAACTTTTTCTAGATATCTCGTATACCGGAACCTTGGCAATAAGTGCCGAAATAGTTAAAAAATGCTGGCCGTGCATACCCATTGCATTGATCTGACCGGTCCGATAGGTTTGTGATTGAATTTTCATAAAGCTTGTCGTTGGAGGCAGTGATTGAATGCTAACTTCTTCATTACCGTTTTCAGCAGGGTTTAGCAGAAAAATTTTCAACACGGGCATTGAATCAGTCTGATAATTGGTGTGAATAAATTTCGAATACTTATTTACACCTGGTCTAATTTCCATGTCGGAGTCTGGCTTTTTCAGACCAAGCTTTTCAAAACTATCTCCCCAAAGTTTCATCATTGGGTATGTCGGTGATACTTTTACTTCATCAGTTGCATTTTCGCACTTTAGTATACACACATCATCCGAAAAGATTTGGTATCCTCTTGCTTGGAGTGAAGCGGCTATTGTTGACTTGCCCGCGCCAGAATGTCCGCAAAACAAAACAACGCCACCTTTGACACAAACAGCTGATGCATGCAGCATTATTTCATTCCGTTAGTGAAGTATCGCGGCCATAGCATTACTAAGCAGAAACAGTCGTACACTCTTTTCGTCTGACCCTTTGGAGGGGCTCACCAAAATTGATTTGCCCGACGACACATAATAACGAGCCACGGGAAGCCAAAGCAAGTATTGATCCGGTGATATTGAGCAATTACTTTTATGTACCACATTGTCACCTGCGATAGCCGATGGAGTTTCACCATAGCTGATTTTTAAATCAGGTTCATCCACGAATTCGCGCGGAAGCAATTCGGGAAATTCCAACTCAGATTCAATATGAAGTCCGTAGCCCCAATAACGATACATATTAATTCTAATTTCGTCTAAAGTAAGTATTCGTTTTCTATTTAACAACTTCCGGAAATGGGAATTGATCGATCCAATTATCCAATCAAGAACAGAACTATTTTTCCACGAAGGCTGGAATTAAATAATAAATAAATCGTGTCACGATTCAATATGGCAATAACTCAATAAGGCTCTTCTTCACAGCAGAGAGCCTTAAATTGTTGGTTAAAACTCATAGTTTATATTTGTTGCCACTTCTAATCGATAATCTGGCAGATTTGATGTTATTTCATTTACCCGCTTATACTATGTGTAAATATAAACACTTTCTAGTAAGTAACCAATAGTAGAATAAAGTAAACTTGCTTAACTATACGGCATTGAATACCCTATATGAAAATGGCATATGAATTCTTGAGCCAATAATTTTGTACGTGCTTCCAATAATCCTCATCGGGAGCGTCGAATACAACGCTTAGCGTTTTTTTCTGAACGCCCGATAAACATTAGTTACTTCCGCAACTTTTTACAAAAGGATTAGGAGACGTTTTTAACAAGGCTATAAGCACATAACGATTCATATAAATTTCTGATTAGAACAGACGTACTCCAGCAATAGTATCGGCGATACAAAGATCAACCCTTTATTGGTCCGAATGTCTGCCCTGAATCTACTACTTAAAAGAAGTATAAGGTAGCTCATTATCGAAACAAATAAATTAAACGCTTATACTATTTCTTTTTCCTACTCGAAAATTTGCAAGATTATGTTATCACGCCCCGGGCAATAGCATTCTTTACTAAGACTAGGTACTTAATTCAAAAATTATTACTTGCAAGCGATTATACTATCTTTTGTTATACTATCTTTGAACATTAATATTACGGAATAATGATTACTCCTCAATCTCTGATCATACGGAATGACCAGCAGTTCCTGACAAGCGAACTTAGTGACGAACTCCTTATGATGAACCTGGAAACTGGCAATTATATAGTTCTAAATGAAGTAAGTGCCGATGTCTGGAAATTGCTCGAACAGCCCCTACCTGCTGAAAGCCTTGTTGATAAACTGGTAGATATTTATACCATTTCAAAAGAGGATTGCTTGCAGAAAACATTTCTTTTCCTGAAGGAAATGGCAGATAATGAACTGGTATCTGTCCAGTAATATGCTTAAAAATACCTTTAGGAAAACCGTAAGTTTTCTTGGAATGCCTTTTTCATTAAAGCTGCTATTCTTTGAAGCATTCCTGACCTCTGGGTGGGTGAAACTTACGCTTACATTTTTCGAGCCACGCAGGGTAGCAGGTTGGCAGGGGCGCGCGAACTTTGAAACTCCTGCAGATCCTGACCCAGCAACTTTGGAACTCAGAAAGCAAGTGAGGCTCGTACTTGGTCTTTGTAATAGTTATGCCCCCTGGCCTACTGAATGTTATACCCGTGCGCTTACAGGTAAACTGCTTCTTAAAAGAAGAGCGATCGATTCTACTCTATATATAGGGTTTAAAAAAGATGATAGCGGTAATTACAAAGGACATGCCTGGTTGCGCTCCCGTGATACTTATATTACCGGATATTACCAGTCTCAGGAATTCAGCATAAATTATATATTCAGTTAATGTTTACTTAATCTGATGTAGCTTACTAGATTTTGGAAAATCACACGAGGGTTGAGCCTCAAATTATCTTTGAAATTGACCACTATAAATATTGATAATCAATAACAAAGATGGTCAACAGAAAACGGAATTAGGTGCTCAATCAAAAGATAATGTCCAATATAGGAGGAATAAACTACACAATTACGGTCACTAGCCAGCTGCTAAGTGTGTCCTATTCGCTTTTCAGTAAAAGAAGTGACAGTAGCAGTTGCTGCGACAATCAATGGCATTTACTCGGAAATGCCGGTACCATCGATGGAATAAATTTTCTTGGAACAACTGACAACGTACTCAACGAATAAATGCAAGAAATACAATAGGAAATAGTTCTGATTCGGAGTTTCTTACTAAAGATGGAATAGAAATACTTAGAGCTTAAAAAAATAGTATAATCAATTATTAATCAAGTAACTAACTACCCATGCTGGGCATATAACAAAAAAAGCACTCAGTATTGAGTGCTTTTTGCGGTCCGGACGGGGCTCGAACCCGCGACCCCCTGCGTGACAGGCAGGTATTCTAACCAACTGAACTACCGAACCGGGTCTCCTAAACGTGCTTGAATTTTTATTTCCCTCATCGTTTGGGACTGCAAAGGTAGGAACATTATATTTGCATGTCAAGACCTAAATCAAAAAAAATATGAAAATTTCTAAACCTACCGAAAAAGAATACAACATTAACTCCCCCCAAAAGAGTTATATTCAGGCAGTTACGGCAGATAATGCGCTCCAGGCAATGGCTGAAAATATTTTCATTGTGGAAAACTTTTTCAAATCTCTACCCACAGAAAAGCACTTTTATCGCTATGCAGGCGGTAAATGGACACCATTAGAGGTTTTAGGGCACCTCATTGATACCGAAAGAATCCTGGCTTACAGAGCCATGTGCATTGCCCGAAACGAATCACAATCATTACCGGGTTTTGATGAAGCCAATTATGTAGCTGCTACTAACTTTAATAAAAAAAGCCTGCGAAGTTTGCTACTTCAATACAAAGCACAAAGAAAATCCACTATCTTGTTGTTCAAATCTTTCAGTCAGCGTGAATTGTCTCGTCTGGGCTTAGCCAATAACTGGCCTACTACCGCACGTGCAATAGCCTGGATTATCCCCGGGCATGAATTACATCACCTGAGTATTCTGAAAGAACGCTATTTATAAATAGTCAACATGAAAAAAAACTATTTAATCCTATTCCTGCTTTCAGGCCTCACTACCTATGCTCAAAAAATAAGCACCGCTGAGAAGAAGGTCATTGAATTGGTAAAAGCCAATATGACCCAAACCGAAAGGCTGCTGGAACAGGTAGTAAACATCAACAGCGGTACACTCAATCATGAAGGCGTAAAACAGGTCGGGCAGATATTCCGGAAAGAATTTGAAGAGATGGGCTTTACAACTGAATGGATATCCTTACCCGATTCGCTCAACCGGGCAGGGCATCTTGTTGCGTATCGCAAAGGTAAAAAGGGCAAAAAGCTTTTTCTTATAGGGCATCTGGATACTGTCTTTGAAAAGTCAATGCCCTTTACACCTTTTACCCGTCTGAACGATTCTACCGCCACCGGACAGGGCGTAAATGATATGAAAGGTGGTGATGTAATGATTATTGCAGCATTAAAAGCGCTTCATTCACAAAAGTTGCTCGACGATACTTCCATCACAGTCTATTTCACGGGAGACGAAGAAAGTTCAGGCAAACCAACGAACATCAGCAGAAAAGATTTCATCGACAGAGCAAAACAATCAGACATTGCTCTCGCCTACGAAACTGCCCAGAGCTTCAATATTGCCGCCACAGCCCGAAGAGGCGCAAGCGGCTGGGAATTGACAACCACCGGAAAAACAGGCCATTCTTCAGGCATTTTCAATCAGAATATGGGTTATGGCGCTATTTACGAAGCTGCCAGAATACTGGACGAGTTCAGAGAAGCTCTGAGTCAGGAAAAATACCTGACCTTTAATCCGGGAGTAATTTCGGGTGGTACGGAGGTGAGTTATGACCCTGCTTCGGCCAAAGGCGAGGCGATAGGCAAAACAAATATTATCGCCCAAAAGGTAATCGTTACAGGCGATTTACGTTTTATTAGTGAAGCACAAAAGGAAAATGCCAGAGCCAGAATGACTGAGATTGTAGGTAGGCACCTGAATGGCACGAATGCCACAATAAAATTTTCTGATGGAATCCCTGCGATGGAACCCACCCAGGCCAATGCCGATTTATTGAAAGTATTGAATCAGGCAAGTCTGGATTTGAACATGGGCGAAGTTCGGGCAGGAGACCCGGGTTCTCGTGGTGCCGGAGATATTTCGTATATTGCACAATATGTACCTTGTCTGGATGGACTCGGCGCTTCCGGCAAGGGTGCACACGCTCCTGGAGAAACCATTAATCTGAAAGAGTTTCCGGCATTGACCCAACGCACAGCTTTATTAATTTATCGATTGACACAATGAGGATAAGAGATTTAACAGCATATCTTGAAAAATTAGCCCCCCTGCCCTATCAGGAATCGTATGATAACGCTGGCCTGATTGTAGGCAACCCAAACGAACTCATCACAGGGGTTCTGGTATGCCTTGATTCCACCGAGGATGTGGTGGAAGAGGCCATTCAGCGTGGTTGTAACCTGATTGTGGCGCATCACCCTATTGTGTTTAAAGGCTTAAAGAAAATCACGGGTAAAAACTATGTCGAGCGCACCATCATTAAGGCGATTAAAAATGATGTGGCTATCTATGCCACACATACCAATCTTGATAATGTGGTAGATGGCGTAAGTTTCAAAATTGCTCAGTTATTGGGCTTGCAACAGGTACGGATTTTAGCGCCTAAAAGTGACCTGTTGATGAAACTGGTAGTTTTTGTTCCCGTCGAACATACAGGAACCCTACTGGATGCCCTATACGCAGCCGGAGCAGGCGAAATCGGCAATTATAGCCAATGCAGTTTCAGAGTTGAGGGTAAAGGCACTTTTAAACCTAATGCCCGGGCAAACCCCACCATCGGGCAGTCAGGCGGGCCAATGGAAGAAGTAGAAGAAAACCGGGTTGAGGTCATCTTTCCGGCTTATCTTAAAAATCAGGTATTGGCAGCTATGCGTAAAGGGCACCTATACGAAGAGGTAGCCCATTATCTGACACCTCTGGGCAATCAGAATCAGGAAATAGGTTCAGGAGCAGTCGGGATACTGCCGCAAGAGATAACCGAGACAGATTTTCTGGCTTATTTAAAACAAAATATGCAGGTTTCTGTTATTCGTCATACAAGCCTGTTGAACAAGCCCATTAAAAAAGTAGCCGTATGTGGGGGAGCGGGAGGTTTTCTCTTGGGTGACGCCATGCGGGCTGGTGCAGACATCTTTATCACTGCCGATTATAAGTATCATGAGTTTTTTGATGCCGAAAACCGCATTATCATAGCCGATATTGGCCATTATGAAAGTGAGCAATTTACAAAAGAATTATTGAAAGATTATATTTGCAAAAAATTCACTAACTTTGCAGTCCATTTGTCGGAAACCCCTACAAATCCGGTTAAATATTATTATTAATTAATAGTGTATTGAGGCAAAATGGCTCGTTAGTCATTCGCCTTTTTTATCATTTAAAGCTAAAAAATTAAGACGCTCCGCCGTAGCGGTTCATATATT
>CALRLS020000069.1:0-15414 GCA_943368815.1 Cyanobium sp. NIES-981 | reverse complement strand
GCTAGAACACGAGCAATTACATTTTGACGCTGCTGAGGTAATGGCTCGTAAATTTCGTAAACATTTAAGAGAAAAGTATTCTGAACCGTTTTTACAGAAAACTCTTGAAAACGAGTTTCAAATTATTTTTAATGAGGTAAATCAATTTCAGAGCAAATATGATAGAGAAACCGATAATGGTCGAAATAAAATTAAACAAGCTGAATGGAAAGACAATATAAATAGAGAATTAAAAGAATTAGATGCTTATAAATCAGATTTGGTAAAGTTTGATAAATAAATTTTTTGCTTTCCTTTCAATATTAACACTATGCGTTTTAAGAATTGTTAAAAAAATCGGGATTAAATTGTCTATATTTTACTTACTGCTTTCCTCCACCCATTTTGTTTTTACCCTTAGTTTTCAGACATTTGCGTTTTAAATAATTGAAGCCTGTCCAAAGTCTGTTTCCTGTCTTAGACCTTGACACATATTATATCCAACAAGAAAAAATAATGAAACTAAGCGTTGTTATTCCTGCTTATAACGAACAAGAAAGTATTCCTGAAACGCTTCGCGCTTTATACGCTACTCTTAAAAAATACGATATTCCGCACGAAATATGGGTTACAAATGATAATTCAAAAGACCAGACACTGAATGTTTTATATGAACTTTCGAGGGAAATACCCACTTTAGTTTTTGAAACCAACAAAGGGCCTAATGGCTTTGGCTATGCCGTTCGCTATGGTTTAGAACGCTTTTCCGGCGATTGCGTAGCAGTTTTTATGGCAGATATGTCAGATGACCCCGAGGACTTAGTGAAATATTATAAAACCATGCTAACTGAGAATGTTGATGCGGTATATGGCAGCCGTTGGATAAAAGGGGGCAAGGTTATCGATTATCCGCCATTAAAGAAATTTATTAACCGCGTTGCGAATTTCATTATTAAAAACATGATGGGTATTAAATACAACGATACCACTAATGCTTTTAAATTATATAAAAGAGAAACCATTGAGGGTATTAAGCCTTTTCTATCTCCCCATTTCAATTTAACAGTTGAACTTCCGCTGAAAGCCATTGTAAGAGGCTATACCTATGCAGTAGTGCCTAATAGCTGGACAAACCGTAAATACGGTGAATCTAAACTGAAAATCAAAGAAATGGGCAGCAGATATTTCTTTATCCTCATGTATTGCTGGATTGAGAAACATTTTTCCCGCGGAGATTATAAGAAGAAATAAAACAATGAGGGCTGTCGGTTTTACCAACAGCCCTCATTGTTTTATTAAGAACCTGTTTACGTTTCTACTTTTTATTAGAGTCCTGTACTTTTGCACTACCTTTTTGTGGAACACCCGGTTGTGTAATTTCAAAACCTTCTTTGGTTTTTGCATCTGCTACCATTTTGCGTACATCGGCCAATAGTTTCTTAGCGTCGTACACAACTCCGTCTTTCACTGTATATTTTACGCCTCCTACTCTTATCACTTCGTTTTTATCATTTACTCTGATAGCCCCTGTGCCATATAGCGTTTTCAGATTAGCCATTGGGTTTTCTTCCGTTATTACAAAATCAGCCATTTTTCCAACTTCTACTGAACCTATCTGGTCAGCCATGCCCAGAGCCTCTGCGCCTTTTATTGTAGCAGCTCTGATAACTTCTAGCGGATGAAAACCTGCTTCACGCAATAACTCTAACTCTCTGATATAAGCAAAGCCATATAGCTGATAAATAAATCCTGAATCTGAGCCTGTGGTTACACGTCCGCCTTTGTTTTTGTACTCATTCACAAAACGCATCCAGATACGGTAGTTCTCTTTCCAGGCTACTTCCTGCTCTGTTCCCCAGTTCAGCCAGTACGAGCCATGCGAGATACGGCTAGGGCCATAAAACCGCCACACTGATGGCAAAGTATATTCATCATGCCATTCTGCCCGGCGAGCCAGCATTAGTTCACGGTTGGCTTCGTATATATTAAAGGTGGGGTCAAGTGTAAAATCCAGTTTTATCAATTCGTCCATTACCTGATACCATTTGGCCGAACCCGGTTCAGCTGCCTGTTTCCATAATTTTCCGGCTTCCTCAAAGCGATTCTGCTCGTTATTATAATTATAATCAGGCGGGTAATTTTGTAGCGTGCGTTCGTCAAACAATGCTTCCGGTAAGCCATACCAGTGTTCCATGCTTGTCAGGCCCGCCTTGGCAGTAGCTAATACATTCATACGCCCTACCTCCAGTTGGGCATGATGGCACGCCGAACGCAAACCTATTTTTTTGTTTTCTTCTAATGCTGCTCTGAACACATCCGGTGAGGCTCCAAAGAATTTGATACCATCTGCCCCTTTAGCTGCATTGTCCCGAACCCATTGGCGGGCTTCGTCCGGTGTGGTAATAGGCTTATCTGCTCCCATGCCAAAAGCTGTATAGGCTTTTATACGGGGTGCTGTTATTTCGTTCTTTTCGCTTTTCATTTTCTGGTCTAGTGTCCAGGCCAGGCCATTTCCGGCAGATGGGTCACGAATGGTAGTGATACCATGCCCTAACCACAATTTAAAAACATATTCAGCCGGGGTACCTTGTGATTTGCCCCCGATATGGCCATGCATATCTACAAAGCCCGGCATCAGATACATGCCTGTACAATCTAATTCTTTGTCTCCTTCATTCAGTTTCGGGCGGCTTTTGGCTTCAATCGGTACACCCGGATAGCCTACCTGACGAATCTGAGCTATCTTGTGTTTTTCTACCACAATATCAACAGGGCCAACTGGAGGTGCCCCTGTACTATTGATAAGCGTAACGCCTCTGATGATTAATCGGTCAGAATATTCACCCTCCGCCCTTGGTGGCGCTTTTTCAATCTGGGCGAGAACAGTATTCGTAACAATGCTGAGAAGAAGTGTAATTTTTTTGTACATAGTCAGTTCAGGTTTTTAACAAAAATAACGTAGGTTTTGGAGTTATTCTACGCTAATCTGAAAAATAATATGCTTAAGCGAGGCTATATTTGAAAAATACAATTTTATTTCTGCAATTCTATTCAATTTCTTTAAATTGCAACATTTTTTAGCATCTGAATCTGTACGAAAAGAAAAAATCTGTCATTAAAATCTATGGAAACAATAGGCTTTGGCTTAGCTTTTTTAATTGGTATTACCCTGGGATTGATTGGTGCCGGAGGCTCTATTCTGACAGTAACAGTACTGGTTTATGTCATGGGCGTGAGCCCTACCAAGGCAACCACTTACTCACTTTTTATTGTAGGCGTTTCTTCATTGGTAGGTGCTATTGATTATTTCAGAAAAGGATTAATAGATATCCGGAAAGGTCTGTTTTTCTCTTTTCCTGCTTTTGTAATGGTATTCATTATGCGGAAATACGTTATACAACGTATACCTGAAGTAATCTATCAGTTTGAAAGTTTTACCTTTACTAAAAACCTGATGGTCATGTTGCTTTTTGGCTTCCTGATGATTGGTGCCTCCTACTCCATCATTAAAAGCAGAAAAGACGCTAATGAATTAATTAAGCCTCGTGTAAGTTACTGGATAATATTTCTGGAAGGTATTGTTGTTGGTATATTAACCGGATTTGTAGGTGCAGGCGGCGGTTTTATGATTATTCCGGCCCTGGTTATTTTTGCGCAGTTACCGATGAAAGAAGCCGTTGGTACCTCTTTGCTGATAATTACCATTAACTCATTGTTTGGCACTATAGGCGACTTTTCGGCGGGTGTTGAATTAGACTGGTTATTTCTATTAAAATTTGTTGGATGTACTATCAGCGGTGTGCTTGTCGGAGGATATTTATCAAAAAGTGTTGATGGTGAGAAACTAAAACCTGCTTTTGGTTGGTTTGTCTTAATAATGGGTTGTTGGATTATTATAAAAGAAACAATATTAAAATAAAAACTGCATGAATACTTTAGAAGCTACTATACGCATGAAATGTCCCCGTTGTCGTGAAGGTGAAGTTTTTGAAACCAAAAACCCTTATAATCTGGCTAAAATGACGGCTATGTATAAGCACTGCCCAAACTGCGGCCTAAAGTATGAAAAGGAGATTGGCTTTTTCTATGGTGCTATGTATGTCAGCTATATATTTAATATCGGCTTGTTTGTCATTGCTACTGTAGCCTATTATTTATACTTCGAAACACGTGTAGATTGGCTATGGTATATTCTGGGTTATCTGGCGCTTACTTTTCTCTTATTCCCGATTCTTTACCGCCTATCCCGCTCTATCTGGTTACAGGTTTTTAATAAATATGAGCCCGGGCGAAAAAAATCCTGAATTAGCTATTGGTCTATAACCAAAGATTTATCAATGCCGATTTGCCTGCGTAAGGTGTAGCGTGTGCCGAATCGCTCAATACAATAGTAGAGCCATCGGCACCTAAATCCCATAGGTTTCCTTGCAGAAACACGTTTATACCTTTTATAACTCCTGCTTCTGTCCTGGCTCTTGTGCCCATGGCATATTTTACCCATGCACTTCCAAGTGATATTTTACCAATATCAGCTTTAGCGTCATTGGGTGTTTCTGCGCCTGAATAACCACTCCAGGGTTTATTCCAATAGCCGATTCCATTAGAATAGGACGGTGTTATCACAAAATCAACGCCTTTTTGTTTCAAGCCTTTGTAGGCATCAGAAAACCAGGCATCAGCACAAATCAATACGCCCATTCTTCCAATGGAAGTTTGAAAAACCGGAATCGATTTTGGGTTAACCGGACAAATAAATCCTAATTCATCTGCTGTCGGAAATGCCTTCTTTATCAATTTTGAATTGATTTGCCCATCAAACTCAAATATTACTGAAGTATTATACAATTGTCCTTTCCCTGTTTTCAATACACCGTATTCAACACTTGGTTCGGGTAATAAGATTGACCCACCAACAATCGTTACCTGATATTCTTTAGCCAGTGCAGCAAAGGTCTCCTGATAGACTTTTGCAATGGTGGGTGCTTTCATGGCAAAAACACTATATTTCACTTTGTCCTTTACTGAATCCGGGCTGGTGATATACGTTTTGAAGAATTTACCAATGTTCCTCGATACCATCATTTGCAGACCCTCTTCAATTTTTGGTGCATGATAGATGCTTTCTTTTTCGTCTAAGCATACCAGCCATGTACCTAAGTATTCCGGAAAAACAACGATTGTTTTATTCGGAATCAGCCAGTTTTTCTTTTTTGCCTCGGCTAAATAAAATCGTATCTTTTTGCTGAAATTTTCTGCAGATGCATAATCAACAGGCTCCATGAATGCCTGTACCCCTACCACATTTCCTTTGCTGCCCGCATCTCCATAGGCTTCGGCTACATCTAATCGAAAACTCTGCGGCGCTTTTGAGCCAATACCTGTATTAGCCCATATCAAATACGCAATTATTATCAAAAACAAGCCTGCGGCTATCAGGAAAGAGATTTTTTTAACCGTTTTCATCAGTTTAATAATAGAATGAGTTGAAAGACCTTAAGAATCGAAAGCAATTTCTAAAAAATATTAGGCTATATCCTATAGATTTTTCGTAATTTTGTGTAAAATTTCTTAATCATTCAAATTCAAATCAATCCTATAGACTCTTCTTCGGGATTTTTAGCTTATGAAATTCGGCGTAGTAGTATTTCCTGGTTCTAACTGTGAAGACGATACCGTTTTTACACTCCGACACAATCTCGGACAAGAAATAGTTAAAATTTGGCATAAAGACCACGACCTGCAAGGTTGTGATTTTATCATATTACCTGGTGGGTTTTCTTATGGAGATTATCTTCGTTCAGGTGCTATTGCCCGATTCTCTCCTGTAATGAATGAAGTGATTGCCCATGCCAACAGAGGCGGATACGTAATGGGAATCTGTAATGGTTTTCAGATACTGGCTGAAGCAGGATTGGTACCGGGTGTTTTATTAAATAACATTGCACGTAAATATATCTGTCGTAATATTTATCTGAAACCGCAAAGTGAGTCAGCATTGCTTACTGCCGGTTTGGAACAACGCGCTTATAAAATACCAATCGCTCATGGTGACGGCCGTTATTTTGCTGATGAAGACACATTGAAGCAAATCAACGATAACGACCAGGTGCTATTCCGTTATTGCAACGAATTTGGCGATATTGTTCCTGAAGCCAATCCAAATGGTAGTATTGAAAACATAGCCGGTGTATCTAATGCAGGGAAAAATGTATTTGGCATGATGCCACACCCTGAGAGAGCTTCTGACGAAGCCTTAGGAAACATTGACGGCCGATTCATTCTGGAACAAGTAACCCAAGTTTTAGCATAAGTATGAAACCTTATATTATTGGTATTACAGGTGGGAGTGCGTCCGGGAAAACATACTTTTTGAATCAGCTGTTAAGTTCTTTTTCTCCTGGTGAAACCTGTCTTATTTCTCAGGATAATTATTACCGTCCGAAGGCCTTTGTGCCTAAGGATAAGAATAATATTGAAAACTATGATTTACCTGAGTCTATTGATTTTGAATTATATGCCCAACATGTTGAGGATTTGAAAAACGGGAAGGTGGTTGTGCAGAAAGAATATACTTTCAATAATCCGGCAATTGTACCCAATATTCTCACGTTTCATCCTGCCCCCATCATTGTAGTAGAAGGTATCTTCGTTTTTCATTCTCCTGAAGTATCCCGCCTGCTTGATTTAAAAGTATTTATTGATGCCCGCGAGCATGTGAAAATTAAGCGACGCATTATTAGAGACGGGAACGAGAGAGGATATGACCTCAATGACGTATTATATCGCTGGGAAAACCACGTAGCACCCACCTACGAAAAGTTTATCGAGCCTACCAAATATGATGCCGATATCATCATTAATAACAATACACACTTCGAAAAAGGTCTGGCTATCTTAACGGCCTTCTTAAAGACCAAATTATAAGCCATTTAGCCCTCTTTTCAGAGGGCTTTTTACTGAATTTTAATCTCCTTCCGTCCCGCAAAACAGGCACGTTTTTTGCTTGATTTATTCTTGCTATTGAAAGAATCTATAAAATTAATTGAATGAAACGTTTTGCCATTATCCTGGCTGTAGCCCTTTTTGGGTTCATAGCCTCCTGCACGCGCGTCGAAGACGGCGAAATTGACCCCGATGCCTTATCAAAATTAGCTAAGTGTCCGCTACGAAGCGTAACTTCCGGAAGCGGGACTCCTGTTTTTTCTTTTGAATATACTTTAGGGAGAATCAAAAGAATCGTAAACCGGGAGTCTGTTGAAGTATCTTCTCTTTTCACCTATAATGTCAAAAACAAAATTGATAAAATGGTAATTGAAGCCGCCGACAATTCAGAACAATACAATGTGGTATTTGAATATGATGCAGCCGGGAAAATCATTAAATCAAAGACCTCAATCCGGGATTATCAGTTTATGACCAACGAGTTCACCTACAATGGTGCCCATATTGTGGCTGTCAGTACACAATTTGATGTTTTCGGAAGTACCGCCAAAGGTAAAACAAGGGTAGAATATACAGGAGATAATGTTTCGAAAGTATTTACCCAGATAGACGGCTATCCTGAGCTTCTTACATTTGAAGGCGTAAGTTATGATGACAAACCACAGTATTTACCAGAAGGCTACAAAACCATGGCTCTAGGCTTTATAGGTATCGCCAATAATTTCTTTGCTTCTTTTGGTAAAAATAACCCTACAATGGTGAAGATTTATGACGATAACGGTAAACTAAGCGAAAGCACTCAGTCGAGCTACGAATATGATAAAAGCGGAATTGTCACAAGTGCTGCTCAGACCATGACAAATGCCAATAATGTGAAAACTTCACGTAAAATAGTCTTTGAGTTTGTTTGCCTGTAAGCACTCTTCTTTTATTTCTGTCAATTAAGATTTGAAAAGTGTATATACCGACGGATATTTGTACCTGAAATATTTGTCAGAACATTGCTTTGTGCTGAATATCAGCTTAAACTAATGAAACACCATCATTTATCTTAATTACACTCATGCAAAATATAGTTTTCTGGTTTAGAAACGATTTAAGATTACACGATAATGAAGCTTTTATACTAGCATCAAAAGAAGGTAATGTGATTCCGGTATATGTTTTTGATACAAGATACTTTGAAAAAAACTTTCTTGGCTTTAAAAGAACGGGGCTTTTCAGAACAAAGTTTATACTAGAAGCTGTTGAAGATTTAAGAAAAAACCTGCAGGAAAAAGGCTCCGATTTAATTATCCGGGTTGGTAATGCCGAAGAAATTATCGCACAAATAGCCGCGGAGTCAGAAGCGACAGCTGTTTATGCAAGTAAAGAGGTAACACAGGACGAAACCATCATTGAAGCGCTACTCGCTAAAAGAATCAAACCTCTTAATATTGAAATTGAACTTATATGGACAGCCACGCTTTTTCATGCCCGTGATTTGCCTTTTCAGATTAATTTCCTTCCCAATGTCTTCGCCGATTTTCAGAAAAAGATAGAACAATCCGCAAAAGTCCGCAAAACATTTGATGCCCCCATCCAATTATCAAAAATAGAAACCATTGAGCCGGGCAATCTGCCCACTTTTCAGGAATTAGGTTTTGAAACAGAGCCTGCTATGGATGCCCGCACTGCGTTTGATTTCAAAGGCGGTGAAACAACAGGATTACAGCGGTTGAACGAATATATATGGGACAAAAACCTGATTAAAAACTATAGTGAAACCCGCAAAGGATTAATCGGCACAGATTATTCGTCAAAACTATCTCCCTGGTTAAGTTTAGGTTGTCTTTCGGCTCGTCAGGTATATGAAGAGGTAAAAAAATACGAGGCTGAATCAGGCGCAAGCGATTCAACCTATTGGTTGATTTTTGAGCTGCTGTGGCGTGATTATTTTTATTTTTCTGCCCTAAAATATGGTAGCCGGATGTTTAAAGCCAGTGGGCTTAAAAATGACCTCATGAAACAATGGGTTCGACAGAGACCTGTTTTTGATACCTGGGCAAAAGGCGAAACCGGGATACCCTTTATCGATGCCAATATGCATGAGATTCAATTGACCGGTTATATGTCGAATCATGGAAGGCAAATCGTAGCCAGGTATTTAGCCAAAGAACTAGGCATTGACTGGACCTGGGGCGCTGCTTATTTTGAAAGTATATTGATTGACTACGATGTTTGTATTAATTGGGGTAACTGGAATTATTCAGCTGGTGTGGGTATTGACCCGCAGGCAGGCAGAAAGTTTGATATTGACCATAAAACTGATTTCAATGAACTACAAGAGGAATATATAAAATTGTGGCTGGCCTAAAATTTCCACTCATAAAGGTTTTTACCCACTTATAATAATGTACCTCTTGCATATTATTTGCAAATTATTACATTTGAGCAAAATTATTAGTTTAAACACAAAACTCGTTTAAAAAATGAAAAGAAGCACCTTAATTATAATTGGCGTTGTATTGGTTTTCTGTATGTATGGTTGTGGTTCTTATAATGGGCTGGTTGAAAAAGATCAGGCGGTTAAAACCAAATGGGCTAATGTACAAACACAGTATCAACGTCGTTCAGACTTAATTCCTAATCTGGTGAGTACTGTAAAAGGAGCTGCCGATTTCGAAAAAAGCACATTAACCCAGGTAATTGAGGCCCGTGCGAAAGCGACTTCTATGCAGATTAATCCGGAAAACCTGACTCCTGAAAACATTCAGAAATTTCAGGCTGCTCAAGACCAGTTAAGTGGTTCATTGAGTCGTTTGTTGGTTTCTGTAGAGCAATATCCTCAATTAAAAGCAAATCAGAACTTTCTGGAATTGCAATCGCAATTAGAGGGTACTGAAAACAGAATCAGTGTGGCAAGAAATGATTTTAACGGCTCGGTTGAGGTTTTTAACTCCTCAGCGCTCCGGTTCCCGACTGTGATTTTTGCAAAAATATTTGGTTTTTCTGAGAAAGGTCGTTTCGAAGCCTCTCAAAGTGCTCAGTCAGCCCCAACAGTTAAGTTTTAATTGACTAAGCCTATTGTACGCACTTACAGGATTATTTATCCTGTAAGTGCTATTTATTTTTTCAGAAAATCTTATTTCGTACAACTATGTTTCTGACAGAAACCACCAAAGAAAGGATAGTAAAAGCCATCAAGGATGCAGAATTGAATACATCCGGCGAAGTAAAGGTGCATATAGAAGAGACTTGTCCTACTGATGACCCGACCGACCGTGCCAAACAGGTATTCCAGTATCTGCGCCTTGAAAAAACAGCACAAAGAAACGGCGTTTTATTCTATCTGGCTTATGGCAGCCATAAATTTGCTATCTGGGGAGATGAAGGAATAGACAAAGTTGTGCCGATTAATTTCTGGGAGGGTATCAGAGACAGTATGAGACAGTATTTTCTACAGGACGATTTTGCAGGGGGCTTGCAGATGGGTATTCGTGAAGCCGGCAATCAGTTAAAGAAATTTTTTCCTTATCATCAGGACGACGTCAATGAGATTTCTGATGATGTTTCAACAGAACCTATACCTTAATGTTAAAGAAACTCTTTATACTGGTATTTTTACTACAAAGCATTGCCTTTGCACAGGATATTCCCGAAAAGCCTAATCCTGCCAGGTTTGTCAATGATTTTGTAGGTGGGCTTTTAAGCCAGGGCGAGATCAGCCAACTGGAATCGAAGCTAAAGACTTATTACGATTCAACCTCTACTCAGATTGCGATTGTTATTGTTAAAAGCGTTGAACCATATGATATCAGCGAATATGCATTTAAATTAGGCCGAGCCTGGGGAGTAGGAGAAAAAGGCAAGAACAACGGTATCATTATTTTGTGGGCACCCGGTGACAGGAAGGTGTTTATTGCCACAGGATATGGCATGGAGGGCTCTATTACAGATGCCTATAGTAAACGTATCATCGAACAGGAAATAAAGCCCAGATTCAAAGAACTGAAGTATTACGAAGGTCTTGATGCGGCTGTAGATAAAATTATTAATTATGCCAAAGGCGAATACAAAGCCGATGCAGCCGAGGAAGATGAAGGAGGCGGTTGGGTTTTTATTGTCTTGATTTTCATTGTTATTATTCTTGTATTTTACTTTATAGGAAAAAACAATAAAGGAGGAGGCAATAATAGTAACCGTGGTGGTGGATGGCTTCCTTATACTACGTTCACCGGTTGGGGAACTTCAACAGGCGGTTGGTCTGGTGGCGGAGGAAGCGGTGGAGGAGGCGGTTTCGACTTTGGTGGCGGAGATTTTGGTGGCGGTGGCGCCGGAGGAGACTATTAATAGTCTCCTTTTATTTTGCCTTCCACACTGAAGTTCTTTTTACTACCAATAAACAATTGCTGATACCCCTCTATTTTATAGCTTTTCAATTGATTATTTACCAGTTCAAGCATCAGCTTTTTATCAGATTCATATAGATAATTATCCGTATTCATTACGGCTTCTATATGCTTTGGCAGGTCTTTATCATCAAACTCTATCGTTAGTCGCTTTACGGGCATTTTCTCTCCCTCTTTCAGCAAATAATTAAGCTTCTTATCCTTTACATCAATTGTGTAGGCCAACTGATATGATTGCTTGTTAAGATCAGCTTGCAGAAATAGCTCCAGCTCTTTATTCCAGTCAATATCTCTGGTTTCAATATGCTCTTGCTTATCTTCAAGTACCAGCGCTTTTTCAAGCAATGGTTTTTTGGCTGATAGATTTGTTATTTGCTGATTCACCAATCCGGCAAGGTCAAAGTATGATTTTGACCTGATTTTGTTTTCGGTTTGGGTACAGGCAGCTAAAAAGATAAACAGGATTAATACGAGGCGCATTGGAATTGGAAAGATAGGTTTTGTGTATAACGCAAAAACTTATCTTAGTTGTTCCCTTTTATATTTGTGGTGTTATTCTTATAGGTTATCTAAAATACTTAATGGGGCGTCTTCAGTTATGATTTGAGCTAACGCTCGTAGTTTATCTGGATCAGGGTGGTTATTTTTGATGGCTATTTTAATATTTGGCTTTAGATTCCATCCAATTGAACGAACGCCTTGATTTATTAATTGAACAATTTCTTCATAGGTATTTGTTATATCTTTTTTTATGTGAGCGTATTTATAAAATAATAATTCTATAAAAGTATCACTTTCTGGTCCTTTTGTTAAAGCAATCGTCATATATCTTTCGGCTTCAATATAATATTCAGAAATAAATAATAGTTGCGCATAATTACTTAAAATGTTCGAATTTGATGAATCTAAATCTATTGATTCTTTATAATATTTCTCCGCCTGTTGATACTTTTCTTGTACATGTAATAAAATAGCATAATTACCTATGTTATCTCTATTAGATGGGTCTACGGTAATAGCTTGTTTATAGTATTTTTCTGCTAATACGTCGTCTTTTTTATTATTCTGCAAGAAAAACGCATAACTACCTAAATTTATAGCATGAGATGGGTCTGCTGCAATTGCTCTCTTATAATACTCTTCTGCTAATACATCATCGTTTTTACTATCAGTTAAGAAAACAGCATAACTACCCAAATTATTCGCATTAAATGGATCCGCCAATATTGATTGCTTGAAATACTCTTCTGCTAATACATTATCGTTTTTATTATAACTCAAGAAACTAGCATAGTTACCTAAATTTATCGGATCAGATGAATCTGCTGCGATAGTTCGCTTGTAATACTCTTCAGCCAATACATCATCGTTTTTATTAACACTTAAAAAGTTAGCATAATTACCTAAATTTATTGCATAAGATGGGTCTGCTGCAATCGCCCGCTTGTAATATTCTTCTGCTAGTACATCATCCCTTTTATTATAACTTAAAAAATTAGCATAACTGCCTAAATTTATAGCATGAGATGGGTCTGCAATTATCGCTTGCTTGTAATATTCTTCTGCTAATATGTTATCTTCTTTATTATTCTTCAAAAAATTAGCATAATTGCCTAAATTAACTGCATGAGAAGGATCTGCTGTTATCGCTTGCTTATAATACTCTTCTGCTAATAAATCATCCCGCTTGTTATAACTTAAAAAATTCGCATAACTAGTTAAATTATTTACATTAGATGGATTTGCGGCAATTGCGCGCTTGTAATACTCCTCTGCTAGTAAATCATCCCTTTTGTTATTCTTAAGAAATTTAGCGTAGTTTCCTAAATTTATGTCATGAGAAGGGTCTACGGCAATTGCGCGCTTGTAATACTCTTCCGCTAATGCATTATCCTTTTTTTTATTCTTCAAAAAGCTAGCATAATTACCTAAATTATCAGCATGAGATGGGTCTGCTGATATTGATAATTTATAATATGCTTCTGCTAATGTATCATCCCTTTTATTATAACTTAAAAAATTAGCATAACTACCTAAATTTATAGCATGAGATGGGTCTGCAGCTATTGCTCGCTTATAATACTCCTCCGCTAATACGTCATCCTTTTTATTCTTCAAGAAAATAGCATAATTACCTAAATTATTTGCATGAGATGGGTCTACTGCTATCGCTCGTTTGTAATATTCTTCGGCTAATATGTCATCTTTTTTATTATCTTTTAAGAAATTAGCGTAATTCCCTAAATTTATAGCATGAGATGGGTCTGCTATAATAGCTCGCTTGTAATAATCTTCGGCTAATATGCCATCTTTTTTATTATAACTTAGAAAATTAGCATAATTCCCCAAAAAACCGGAATTATTGGATTCTAGCTCTATGGCAATTCTAATATCACGCTCAGCTTGTTCTTTTTTATTTAATTCAATAAACAAAATATGTCTTTCATTGTGGAAGATTGCTTCATCTGGCTTTATTTCAATCGCACGATTTAGTATTTTTAATTTTTCCTCATTTGATAGAAATAAGCCAAATATTTCATTAAATATTAAATACGCCTGACTCTTAATCTGAAAAGCATTCCAAATGTTAAGGGGTATAAAATCTGCAAATATATTACTAAATAAAGACCAATAATCTTTCTTTATAATAGCTTTAATTGGATTTGTTGCTAAGTATCCACTTTCTGTTTTTTCTTTCCATGCTAACTCATTATCAGCATGAATAATATGAACGTTTTCTATCGACTTTTGAAGTACCTCCTCAAATGTTTTTTTAAAATACTTTATGACTCCCTCTTCTTTTGGATTAATCTTACTAATATTAAATGGATTAGTTAAGGGTAATCGAGTTATAACAAAATAAAGTGGGAGATTTTTACTTAGAGAATCTGCTTGAAGGCTTTGAAGCGTCCATTTTAATCCCATTATATTTTCAGGATTGTTTACTCCAAATAAAATAGCTTTATCCGCAAATAATTTAAGAGTTATAGATGCTATTTCTGTTAATCCTGTTCGAGAGTCGATTAGTAAAAAATCTGGCTGTATCTCCTTTTCTACCCTTTCTTTTAAACTTAGTAATAAAAGTGTACCATCGCTTAATCCTGTTTGTTCATCTACTTTAAAAAATTCATGCCAATTTATTTTAAAAAGTTTATTCCAATAATTTACATCTGCTAGCTTTCCTGCAGGCATATAAGTTATTCTACCTTGCTCAACGGGTATATTTGTATAGAACCTTTCAAATACTTCAGGTAACCTCTCTGTCTCATTAAACTCATCCAAATACTCAACAATACCCTCTGTATTCATAACGCAGGTTTGTATTTCTCCTTCTGATTCAGCTTGTTTAAATTTATAATGAAGGCCAGGTGCCTCTAAATCAAAATCCATTACACATACCTTTAGCCCCATTTCTTCTGCAAGCCACATAGCCGTTGTTGCTACGCCTAATGAACGCCCAACTCCACCTTTATATGAATAAAACGTAATAGTTTTCATGCAACCATTGAATAATTATCAGGTAAATTAGATTTTGGGGCCATGGTCGGTGTAAATTGTTTGGCTATTGCTAATAGTGCGGCGGATAGATTTCCAAATATCGAAGTCCTTTGAATTACAACTTCCTTTTCCTTTTCAAGTGCCTCATTCAAAATAGTATTTAATTTCATCTTTTGCTCATCTGATAAACGAGGGCTTTCCAATAAGCTTTTCGACATAAACAAAACCGCTTGATATTTTTTCTCTTCTAAGTATTTTCTTTGGTTTTCTATCATTGCTGGGAGTAAGACCTTAGGTATACTTCTTAGAAAAGCCCTGTAATCCTCTTTAGTAACTTTTTCTCTTAAATCCCCCGCTTTTCTCCTCTCTTCCTTTATTGATTCTTGCAAGCGATTTATAATTTCATCAGGAGAATCATATTTTTCATTTACTTCCGTAAACCCATAATAAATTACTCCATTAGTATATTCGCCTTCCGAAATGTACTTTTTCTGACTTACAGTATATGGGGGTTTATACAAATAAACAACTCCATCTGGCTCTTTTACCAAGCCAGAACCATCTGTTTTTAATAGCGCTAAAAGAATATAACTCATATTATTTC
>CALRLS020000068.1:0-15630 GCA_943368815.1 Cyanobium sp. NIES-981 | reverse complement strand
AGTCACTTAAAGTCTCTTGTAAATCAAATCATTTTGCTCTCAAAAGAAAACTTACTTTAAATGCCCTCAAAATTGCTTGGAGTAATTTACAGCTACTCAAAAACAATACGATAGCAATTAAGTGTGCGTAACATCAGTTAGATAATTCTTTAGCTCTGCGTTCAGCGGCTAAAATACCATTAATTAATCCCTCCGGTAAATTGCTTTCTTCAAAAGTGCGCAAAGCAGCTTCTGTAGTGCCTCCTTTTGATGCGACAGCCTTAATCAAATCATCCAGACTTTTTTCTGCATTATTAATCAGGTGGTAAGAACCCAACATGGTTTGCTTCACCAACAGGCTTGCCATTCCTTCGTCAAAGCCCATTTGCTTTCCGGCTTCTATCATGTGTTTGACCAGATAGTAGAAATAAGCCGGACCACTGCCGCTTAATGCCGTCACGGCATCAATCATGCTTTCGTCTTCTAAATATACCGAGCGTCCGGTGGCATTAATCAGGTTTTCCACCTTGCGTACTTTATGAGCATCTACCTCTGGTGCAGCCGTGAAACCAGTAATACCCATGCCAAGCATGGCAGGTGTATTTGGCATAGCCCTAACCACTAGTTTATGATTAAGCATTTCCTGTATTTTGCTAATAGGAATACCTGCCATGATAGACAAGACAACCTGCTGTGGTTGAATAACGGCACTCAATTCTTCTTGAAGTGAAGCAAAATCCTGGGGCTTTACGGAGAGGATAATCAGCTCATATTCTGCAATCTGGGCATTGATAGTGCTTACTACCACACCCTCTTTGGCACTTGTGAGTGTTTCGCTGCGCTCCTGACTTTTTTCTATTAATAAGAGGTCTTCTTTTCGTACTAAATCATACTGCAAAAACGAACGGGCAAAGGCCACTCCCATATTTCCGCAGCCTATAATGGCAATTTTCATGAATCAACAACTCCTTACCCTTTATCGGAGCATTTTTTAGTGAAAGATAATTACCTTATTAGGGTAGAAAGGTAATGATACAAAATTAGCGATGTTTATAGATACTTAGTTCATCGTCCAATAAGTTTTGTTTCTCTATTATATTAACATTTTTTGGGATAATTGGTGCCATAACCCCTTCGTACAACCGATTAGGACTTTTGAAAACCCGGATTTCATCAAAAAGATTGGCTTCAATAAAACTCTGCAAAAGAGCCGTACCACCTTCTACATATACCGACTGAATTTTTCTCTGATACAATTCATGCAGCACATTTTCAATGAATGACTCTCCAAACGCTACTTTGATATAAGTATTTCGATTTTCTGATTTATTTACTAATTCATTGAGTATCCAGGTATCCTGTGTATTATCAAACAAGTGCAAAGATTGGGCTAATTGTAATTTTCTGTCAACGACTATGCGTATCGGATTTTTGGCACCTTTCCACTCTCTTGCATTCAGTTTTGGGTTATCGTATCGGGCTGTGTTAGTGCCTACCATAATCGCATCTTCTTCGCTTCGCCATTTATGAGCCATCACATGCGAGAGGGCATTGCTGATTTTTACAGGATCATAGTTTTTGCCTGCAATGAACCCATCGGCTGTTTCAGCCCATTTCAGAATTACGTATGGGCGTTTTTTCTCTACGTAAGTAAAAAATCTTGCATTCAACTCTCTCCCTTTTTCTGCTAATAGGCCTTTTTCTACTTCAATACCTGCGTTTCTTAGTTTTTCGATACCTTTTCCTGCTACCAGAGGGAAAGGATCATCATTACAAATGACCACTTTTTTTACAAGATGTTGCACCAGCAAATCAGCACATGGGGGAGTTTTACCAAAATGTGAGCACGGTTCAAGGGTGACATAAACAGTTGATTCAGATAATTTTGAAGGGTCTTGCACTGAATTCACAGCATTTACCTCTGCATGCCAGCTACCATATTTCTGATGCCAGCCTTCACCGATTATCTGGTCATTATGCACAATCACACAGCCAACCATCGGGTTCGGACTTACCTGTCCTCTGCCGATTTCGGCCAATTGTAAAGCCCTTAACATATACTTTTCTTCCATTCTTAATGTCAGTACATTAGTGAATCACCAAATTAGTCGATAATTTTGCAGCAAATTTGCGGCAAATCACATTTTATATTTTGAAAGAGAACCCGACCAGCAAACAACTCTTCGACGAATTGCTACACCAAATTACGGTGTATGAGACACAAGAAGCAAAAGAAATTGTTTTTTGGTTGTTAGAACATGAATTGAATCTAAAGAAAATTGATATTCTGAGCAACAAACCTGTAATCAGCACTAAAAACATTGATTGGGATTTGATTGTTACAAGACTCAACAGCCACGAACCGATTCAATACATTTTAGGAGAAACAAGTTTTTATGGCAGAAGATTTCTGGTTGATGATTCGGTGCTGATACCAAGACCAGAAACAGAAGAACTGGTAGATTTTGTTTGTAAGTGGGAGCAAGAAATGCAAAGGGTGGCGGCTGAGAAAAAAGTGCTCGATATTGGTACAGGTAGCGGTTGTATTGCGGTCTCACTGGCAAAAGAGCTTAGTAATGCACAGGTTTGGGCCTATGATATTTCAGAAAAAGCATTGGCAACGGCTCAGAAGAATGCAGTTATCAATGAGGCCGTCAATGTGGTTTTTGAAAAAGTGGATATTTTGCAATATCTATCAGGTGGCTTTGAAAGTGAAAGGCAGTTTGATGTGATAGTGAGTAATCCACCTTATGTTACTAAGCAGGAAGCCGTAAGGATGCGGAATAATGTATTGGATTTTGAACCACATTTGGCCCTTTTTGTTGAAGATACAGAGCCATTGATTTTTTATCAGGCTATTGCCCGTTTTGCTTTTCAGGCATTAGAAAAAGATGGTTTGTTGGTAGTAGAAATCAATGAAAATTTGGGCCAGGAAACTGCCGGGGTTTTTTCAGAAGCAGGTTTTTCAGATGTTACTATCATTAATGATATTCACAAGAAAAATAGATTTGTACGAGCAGCGTTTTTAAAAAGATAAGAAAGGACTAAGTGTTTTTAAGGGATTTTCCTATCTTCACACTTTTTAAAACAGATTGTTCTGAGTATTTGATTTTAGAAAATTACGTTTCTATAAAATCAAAGTATCTTATTGTTCATCAATCCAAACGATTATGCTAATAATCTTATAACAAATGGAAGGTTCGAGAATTTTACACAAAAAAATAAGAGAGGTTTTTTCAGAAACAAGTAAAGTGGTGATTGGGCAGGAACGATTGATTAATCGTTTGCTGATTGGGCTTTTTACAGGTGGTCATATTTTACTTGAAGGTGTTCCCGGACTTGCGAAAACAAAAACAATCAATACGCTGGCCAAGGTTTTAGACCTGAGCTTTAACCGCTTACAGTTTACTCCTGACTTATTACCTTCTGATTTGGTGGGAACGATGATATATAACCAGAAATCAGGTGATTTTGAGGTAAAGAAAGGGCCTATCTTTGCTAATCTTATTCTGGCAGATGAGGTAAACCGTGCCCCTGCCAAAGTACAATCAGCTCTATTGGAAGCAATGGCTGAGAAACAGGTAACTATTGGTGATGAAACACACCAGCTTGACAGACCATTCCTTGTAATGGCTACACAAAACCCGGTAGAGCAGGAGGGAACTTACCCACTACCTGAGGCACAGGTTGACCGCTTTATGATGAAAGTTTTTGTGGATTATCTGGACAAAAACTCAGAATTGGAAATGGTGCGCAAAATGGCTAATCTGAATTTCAGTTATGAACCAAAACCGATATTAGATAAAGAAGAGATTTCAGCTATCAGGCAGGAGATCAACAGGATTACTATCTCCGAAATGTTGGAGCGATATATTATTGAACTGATATTCTCAACCCGCCGCCCGGCAGAATATGGCTTAAAAGATGAAGCCCGATATATTCAGTTCGGTGTTTCACCCCGTGCAGGTCTTTCTTTATACAATGCTGCTAAAGCGCTGGCCTATTTTGATGAAAGAGACTATGTATTACCCGAAGATATTAAGGCATTGGTACATGATGTATTTAACCATAGAATTATCTTAAACTACGAAGCAGAAGCCGATGGTATCACTACACGTCAGGTGATAGATACATTGTTGAAGAGGGTGGCGATTGGGAGGTAGATAATAAAGTGACCAACACACATGAGCCTTCGACTTCGCTCAGGCATCGGCTTGGCTCTGTGATATGATTCATCGAACATTTTCTTATACAAATGACTATTGAATCGGCGGCTGAGCGGAGTCGAAGCCCCCGATTTGGCAGAGGAATATCATCATAAGAGGCTAAAAATAGCCTCTTATTGCCTACTCATAAATCACGCTCAACAGCTCCGCCACGCAAGCCGGTTTTCCCGAGCCCTCTAGTTCAAAAGTAGCATCAATTATCAGTTTCGCACCACTTGGCTGCATATCTTCTACTTCTTTTAAAGTGGCTTTCATTCGAACTCTGCTACCCGATGGAACAGGCGAGATAAACCGGACTTTATTTGTACCATAATTTAAACCCATTCTGGCTGATTTTACTTTAAACATTTCATACATAAACTTTGGTGAGAGTGATAAGGATAAAAAACCATGTGCGATTGTTTTACCAAAAGGCGAAAACTGTTTTGCCATTTCTTCATTCACATGAATCCACTGGTCGTCGAAAGTGGCTTTGGCAAAATCGTTAATCATTTCCTGTGAAAGTGTCTGCCAGCTTGAAATACCTAATTCTTTACCTTTGAAACCTTTTAACTCGGCGATATTTTTAAAAATGATTGTATTGCCTTCTTTTTTAATTTCAGTAGCTTTCTCTTCCTGAGCGACAATAGTTTCTTTTGGGGTATCATACGAAGGCATTTTAACATCGTCTGACATTACTACCACCGCTTTTCCCACCACTTTTCTATTCATCAAATCAGCAATGGCATCAGCTGCCTCATCAAGCGGATAGAGTTTGTGGATATGCGGGCGAAGCCTGCCTTTCATAAAGTATCCTGCTAATTCCTGAATATTCTGAAAGTTTTTAGCTGATTCTTTTTCAGCAAATTGTCCCCAGAAAACCCCGACAATGGAACAACCTTTCAATAGAGCCAGATTCAAAGGGATTTTTGGGATTTCTCCTGCGGCAAAGCCAACTACCAGATAGCGGCCCTTCCATGCGATAGAACGCAAGGCAGGTTCAGCATATTTATCTCCTACGGCATCATAAATTACATCTACTCCTTTGCCCTCAGTAAAGGCTTTGATTTGCTCTCTTAAATCTTCAGTCGTGTAGTTAATCGTAAAGTCGGCTCCTTTTTCTTTACAAATAGCTAATTTTTCGTCTTTAGACGCTGCTGCTATTACTTTTGCACCCATTAGTTTACCCAATTCAACAGCCGCTAAACCCACACCTCCGGCCGCACCTAAAACCAATAGTGTTTCACCTGCTTTTAATTCTGCCCGGTCTTTTAAGGCGTGGTAAGAGGTACCATAGTTATACATAACGGATGAAGCCGTAACAAAATCCATTGAAGGTAACATCGGAAAAACCCGACGGGCATCTACTAATACCTCTTCTGCCATACCACCCCAACCAGTCATGGCAAAAACCTTATCACCTACTTTTACATGTTTTACACCTTCACCCACTTCTTTCACAATGCCAGAAACTTCACCGCCGGGTGAAAAAGGTAGTGCGGGTTTGAATTGATAAAGGTTTTGGATAATCAATGTATCAGGAAAGTTGGCGCTACAGGCTTTAATGGTAATCACAACCTTGCCAGCTTCTGCTTTCAATGGTTCAAGTTCTTCTAAAACTAGTGTATCGGGTTTGCCAAATTCTTTGCACAAAAGGGCTTTCATAGATGGTTTTGTTTGGTTGTAATGTATTATTAATGCTGACTGATTAATTGGATAATTGTGTAATAGGTGTAAAATCAACCTTACGGAATTCCACTTCCGAGCCCTCAGCCTGCAAAGCAATTTGCCCTTTACTTACGGTACAGTTAAAGCCGTGATTGACTAAATCGCCGTTTACCCACACTTTTATCTGGTCGCCCAGACATTCCACCCGCATGGTGTTCCATTCGCCTACGGGTTTTTCAGATTTATCTGTCAGGTTTATAATTCTCCGTTCTTTCCCGTCTACAGAGCCCCAGTTCTTTTTAGGGCCACGTCTTTTTTCCATTTCAGGAACACTTATGTCTTCACCAATACACCAGAAATCCCCGGCATTTTTATGCATCAACTGTGCCTCAATAGACTTAGGAAACATGGCATAAAGTACCCTTGGGGTTGAGGCATGAAGAATTACTCCGCAATTGCCCGGTTTGGCAGCAAAGCGATATTCTACTTCCAAACGGTAGTTTTGATAAACTGAATCGGTAATGATATGCCCTTGTGGGTCTGCAAGGCTTACTAATAGGCCATTGCGTATAATGAATGGGTTTTTGCCATTGGGGTTATTGTCCAATGCGGGTACATCAATATGCCAGCCGTCAAAGTTTTTGAAGTTGAACAGGCTTCTCGTTTGGGCTTTGGTGGTAAATGATAAGGTAATTAAGATAGCTATAATGAATGCGTTTTTCATAAATTGATAGGTTTTTATTGGATTGAATAGGTAAAATAATTGCGTATTATTATTTCTTGAAGCGCCCGGGGCTTCGACCGTGCGACGTCCGCTCCGCCACCTAACCTTGGAATTCTTGTTAGAATACACTTATCCAAACAGTGATTTTTCAAACTGATGCCTGAGCAGAGCCGAAGGCCCGGTTGAGGAATATTCGATAAGTTCCAACTTGCTCATTCATAAAAATAGCCAATAGTAAATGAAAAGTACTATTGGCTACCTGATTTTTTATTTTAGACTATTTCAAAAGACCTTCCGGTACTGGTTTTTCTAAAAGATATTTATAGATAAACTTGGTTTTCAGGTTATCAAAGTGTTGTCCTTTATTACCTCCCCAGCCATGTCTTCCACCCGGGTATAGCATAAATTCAAAATCCTTTTTCTGGTCTTCCAGTTTGCTGATTAGCTGAATACTATTCTGCATGTGCACATTATCATCCATAGTGCCATGTACAATTTGCAACATACCTTTGTATTTATCAGTATGTGTCATTACGCTACTGCTTTTGTAACCTTCCGGATTTTCGGCAGGAGTATCCATGAAGCGTTCGGTGTAGGCACTATCGTATAAACTCCAATCTGTTACACTCCCACCCGCCATGCCGTGTGTAAATACATCAGCCCCATAAGTAAGCGCATAACAACTCATATATCCGCCATAGCTAAAGCCCGTAATACATATTTTGGTCGGGTCGGCTATGCCTTTGGCTATTAGTGATTTTACCAATGTGATATAATCCTTCATTTCCCAATAGCCCAGATTACGGTGCATATAGGCTACACCTTCTTTACCAAAATGCCCACTTGCGCGGTGGTCGAGTGATACCTGAATCAATCCCTCTTTGGCATACCACTGGTTACGGGCTGTCCATCCCCATTGGTCGTATACTGTTCCTGCATCAGGACCGCCATAAATGCTGATTAATACCGGGTATTTTTTACCTGCTACCATATTTTGGGGGTAGGTAATTGTCATGGGCAAATCAAATAAGCCATCGTCACTTTTCACTCTTAGTAATTCTGATTTGGCCATATTATAATTGTCCATTTCAGTTCCTTTTACGGAACCTAAATCTTTGATGATTTTTCCGGTATTGTCAACCACCGCCATTTGGGTAGGGGTATTAATATTAGAATAAGTAGTAATAAAATACTTAAAATCAGGTGATAATTGAATCTGACGGTGATTGAAGTCTCCGAAAGTCAGGCGTTTCATATTTTTGCCATCAAAATCTACACGATAGAAATCAAAACGGGCAGAATTTTCAAGTCCTCTGGCATGGAAATAGACCACTCTGTTCTTCTGGTCAATACCTTCTACTGATTTAATAGTGAATTTACCATTGGTAATGTTGTTTTTTAATTTGCCATCCACACCATATAAATACAATTGTTTCCAGCCACTTTTATCGCTCAGGATAATCATTTCTTTGTTTCCATCCAATAAAGTCAAACGGTTATCAGCATCATCAATATCAATCCAGGCTTTCTGCGTTTCAGCATATACTTCTTTCTTGCTGCCATTGGCAGGAGATACATTATAGAGTTTCAGATTATCGTTCCCACGGTTAATCCATTGCACCATCAAGCCACTGCCATCTAATAACCACTCAGGCCAGCCGAAATATTGTTCGTCTTTTTCGTTGAAATCAGCCCAGGTAACTTTTCCCCCCTCAGGCGATACAAAACCAATTTTGGCTTCAGGATTAGGGTCACCACTTTTTGGGTAGCGTGTTTCTTCAATAAACCCATGTTGCCCATCGCTATTATATAGCGGAAACATCTGTATTTTACTCTCATCAAAACGCATAAAAGCCAGTTTCTTACTATCAGGACTCCACCAGAAAGCTCTGAAACGGGTAGGGCGACCAAAAATTTCTTCCCAATAAACCCATGTAGCATAACCGTTCAGGGTAGTTTTGGTGCCATCGGTAGTATGCTGTATTTCTTTGTTGGTTTTTAAGTTGAAAGTATAGAGATTATTGTCTTTGGTATAGGCAATAAAGTTGCTGTCAGGCGAGAAAGTTGCGTTTTTCTCTTCGGCTTTATCGTTAGTTAACTGTTTTTCTCCGCTACTATCTTTCAGAAAAATATCACCGTTTTTGATTGAAACAGTTTTAGAAGGTTGAGGTATTTTTGAAGAAATCTTGGCCGTTCCTTCGGTCATATTCCCATTGGTGAGGTCTAATACGAAATTTTTGGTTTCTCCGGTTCTTTTCACAACTGATAGCTTATCGCCATCGGCCCATTGTACAAGAGGTAAGGTTTGTGTGAAATTTTGTGGCGGACGACCTGCCTTTAAATCTTTTTCATCAAAATCTTTTTTCTGGGCAAATACAAAGGCATTACTGAGGAGTAAAAGTGCCAGGACTTTTTTCATGATTTATGAAGTGTTTAGTTCAGAATTATTACGGGGCTAAATTACTTAAGTATGTTACGCTTATATACAATTGAAGCTTAAAAATAGATAAATTTTATTTCATCTTTAACAGAACACGCTAAGAATTGATGAATCATAGATAAGAATAGAAAAAAAATAGATGCTTCTAAACAGAATCAAGATTGTAAGCAACAATCTTGATATTACTGCCAAAGCAACCGATCATCCCCCTGATTTACGATTTTTTCATTTTACCTTAATATTTGGATAATATGCATATTCTACTTTTGCGGTCAACACAAAAAAACTTTTATGAAAAAAATCATTTTGATAGCCTGCGCTATTAGTATAGCCGTTTTGGGCTGTAACAAAGACGAAGAAGTCCCAGCATTAGAATTTACGGTCAATGAAGACCTTGCTACTTATCAGGAAATTGCTTCCATTGATTTAGGAGATTTGGGTGCTGCTGAAATCACTACCTTTGATGCTAAGACCAAACGTTTATTTGCTGTAAACAATGGCACAACTAATAAAATTGATGTTATTGATTTTGCTAATCCTACCAGTATCAAAGTTATACACTCTATCAGTATGGCACCTTATGGTGGATATGTAAACAGTGTTGCTGCCTATGATGGCAAAGTAGCGGCTGCCATTGAATCTCTGGATAAACAAGCCGCAGGAAAAATAGTAGTATTTGATGCTTCGACCTACGCCGAAGTAAAAGCAATTACTGTTGGGGCTTTACCTGATATGGTTACCTATAGCCCTGATGGTAAGTATATTTTAAGCGCCAACGAAGGTGAGCCTAATACCAGCTATACAAATGACCCGGAAGGTACAGTTTCCATTATTGATGTAGCGAATAATTATGCCGTAAAAACGATTAATTTTTCAAGTTTCAGTAGCCAGTTAACTGATTTGACTTCAAAAGGATTCAGAGTTTTTGGCCCTGGTAAAGATTTTGTCAAAGATATTGAGCCTGAATATATCACAGTTTCTGATGATTCAAAAACTGCCTGGGTAACACTACAGGAAAACAATGCCATTGCAGAAATTAATATTGCTGCAGGTACAATCACTAAAATAAGCCCGCTTGGCTTTAAAGATTATAATGCTGCCGGAAATCAGATAGACATCAGCGATAGAGATAATGCAGTAGGTTCTTTTGCCAACTGGAAAGTATTTGGTACTTATATGCCTGATGCCATTGCTTTTATGAGATATAATGGTGTACCCTATTTATTTACAGCCAATGAAGGTGATGCCCGGGAATATGATGCATTTGCTGAAGTAAAACGCATGAAAGACCTGAAATTAGACGAAACTGCTTTCCCGAATGGCGCCGCATTAAAAGCAGACGGACAAATGGGAAGACTAAATCTTACAAATACTTTAGGTGATAAAGACGGTGATGGTGATTATGACGCACTTTACAGTTTTGGGGCAAGGTCATTTTCGGTATGGAATGCGCAAACTGGTCAGCTAACTTATGATAGTAAAAATGAATTGGATGTGAAAATCAAAGAGGCTGGTTGGTATGACGATACCAGAAGCGATGATAAATCAATAGAGCCTGAAGCAATTGCTATTGGTAGAGTAGGAAGCAAAATAGTGGCTTATGTAGGTATGGAAAGAGTTGATGCAGTAGCTGTTTATGATGTAACGAACCCAACTGCGCCTGTGTTTGTGAAAGTAATTCCTACAGGTGATGCTCCGGAAGGTTTATTGTTTATTCCTGCTTCTAAAAGTCCGATTCAACAAAGCCTAATAGTGGTAAGCAGTGAAAATGATGGTGTAGTAAAAGTTTATAAAGCGAATAAATTGTAATAATCTATATCTGTTTGGAATTTGAAAAAGGTGCTTGATTAAGCGCCTTTTTTTCAAAATAAGATATGGTAAAACGTGAAAAGACCTTCTGCTTAATTGAGAGGATAGAAATTCTCAAAGCTAAACAGAAGGTCTTTATTTGTATATGCAAGAATTACTTAATCCAACAAACCCATTATTTCTTCCGAAACACCTGTATTTACAAATCCTCCGTCATGGAATAGATTCTGCATTGTTACCATTTTGGTAAGGTCAGAGAAAAGCGTAATTACGTAGTCAGCACAATCATCTGCTGAGGCATTACCCAATGGAGCGATTTTATCGGCAAAATCATAAAATTTATCAAAACCGCCAATACCTGTACCTGCTGTTGTTTTGGTAGGTGATTGAGAAACGGTATTGACGCGCACTTTCTTCAGTTTACCATAACGATAGCCATAACTACGGGCGATTGATTCAAGCATCGCTTTGGCTTCTGCCATGTCGGTGTAGAACGGGAATGTACGTTGCGCTGCCATATAGGTCAAGGCAACTACAGAGCCCCACTCGCTGATAGCGTCCATTTTTTCGGCTACCTGCAGGAATTTATGAAAAGATAAAGCAGATACATCTATGCTTTTCATATACCAGTCGTAATTCAAATCGCCATATGCTTTGCCTTTACGGATATTAGGCGACATACCGATAGAGTGCAACACGAAATCCACCTTTCCGCCCAGCACATCCATTGATTTGGTGTAAAGGTTTTCGATTTCTTCCACAACAGTAGCATCTGCCGGAATAATCTCTGCTTCACAGGCTTCGGCTAATTTCTTAATTTCGCCCATGCGCATAGCAATAGGGGCATTTGTTAAAACGATTGACGCACCTTCTTCTTTCGCTTTCAGTGCTACTTTCCAGGCTATAGATTTTTCGTCTAATGCACCCGAAATAATTCCCTTTTTACCTTTAAGTAATCCGTATGCCATGATGTATAAGTTTAAATCTGTGTACGTAGAGGTTTCTACGTCGATGTCATAAATAGTATTTTGAGCGCCAAAGGTAGTTATTTTCTAAAAAATAAAAAACCATCACCTTTTTTTGCTTAGCACAAATATACCTCTACCTACACAGTTAGCATAAGACAAACACCCTGTTCCTTATTTTGCTGTCTCTTTCTCCAATATTTCGTCCAGACGTTCATGTCCTTGCTTAACACCCATTTCCATATTAGAGCGAAGCATCATATCCCTGTCAGCCACTGACTGATAGACAGATAAGCCTGTTACTCTGGTTCTGTTGCCCGGCAGTGCTTCAAAACTTGCTTTCTCCAATGAAACATGGCCTTTTGCCCCTTCAAATTCAAAAGTCTGTGTAATTACCTCCGGGGCATTGACTTCATGAAAAACACCTCTGAATGCATATTCTTCACCCTCTTTTCCTGTATGAACATATCTGTATTCTCCGCCGCTTCTGGCATCAAATTTATCTACGTGCATTTCATAACCTCTTGGGCCAAGCCATTGTTTCAATAGGTCTGCGTTTGTATATGCTTTAAAAACCAATTCTCTGGGTGCTTCAAATTCCCGAATGATGATAATTTCCTGTTTACCGGATTCCCCTATAATTTTGGTTTCGTTTTTATTTTTCATTTTACTTAACAATCTAATCGTGAAAGGATGTTTTAAATATTAGGCAATTAGAAATTTATACCCCTGCATGAGCTTCTTGTAATTTCTGAATATCAAGTTTGTCCATCTGCAACATGGCTTCCATGGCTCTTCTGGATTTACCAGGGTCAGGGTCGCCTAATAAACTGCCCAGAATTGATGGAACAATCTGCCATGACAATCCGAATTTATCTACCAACCAGCCACATTTGCTCGGCTTGCCACCATCAGCGATGAGTTTGTCCCAATAATAATCTACTTCTTCCTGTGTGTGGCAATTGACAAACATTGAAATAGCCGGAGTAAAGGAATAATGCGGGCCACCGTCAAGCGCCATAAAATCCTGCCCTTCCAACTGAAATTTGGCATTCATTATTTTACCGCCTACTTTATTAGCAAAGTATATCTTAGTGTTTTTGAATACAGAAGTGTATAGATTAATAGCCTCTTCAATATTGCCATTGAACCATAAGAAAGGGGTGATTTTTTTTTCGTTTTCCATGAATTTTAAATAAGTTTTGTTTGAATAATGTTTTATTAGCTTTGTTGATCCTGATTACTCTCTTGGAGTTTATTTAAAAGATTATCGAGTGCATCAAATTTGTGTTCCCATACTTGTTTGTACTGCTCTACCCAATTGGCTACTTCTCCTAATTTCTCCAGACGCGCTACACAATAATTCTCACGGCCTTGTTTTCTGATGACAATGAGCCCGCACTCTGTCAGAATCTTAATATGCTTCGAAACAGCCTGCCTGCTTATATCAAAGGTCTCGGCAACTGAATTGAGATTTAATGATTGTTTGGCTACTACACCAATAATTTCTCTTCTTGTGGGGTCGGCTATCGCCTGAAATACGTCTCTTCTCATATCTGTAAAATTATTAATGCAACTGATTGGTTGCAAACATACAAGCAACCTATCGGTTGCACAAGTTTTTTATGAAATATTTTTTATAGTTGATTTTATCCATTTAGAATATATCGTTTTTAAGAATTTCCGGAAGTTTGTGCCGAGCAGAAAATAAAAAACCGTCCTCCAAAATGAAAGACGGTTTATTGGTTCTTAGTTGTTGATTATTTGAGCTTTAAAATCTACTTCTATTAGAATATATACTTATTCTCCTCAATCATTGCTTCCGCTACTCTGCGGCGTGCGTTTTTGAGGTTAAATGGTTCAATTTTCGTAAAACGCTTCAAGCCCATCAGCATTACTCTCAGTTCATCGCCTTCGGCAAATGAAGTAATTGCTTCTCGACCTGCGTTTGTCACTTTGTTTACGGCTTCGTGCAGGTAAATCATGGCCATGTCTTTTTGCAATGCTGCTGCCCCCTCTCCTTTAATGCCAATCAGTTTTTCAACCCTCAATAAGGCAGATTCTGCCGCGTAAATTTCAATCGACATATCAGCCATATTCATCAGGATTTCCTGCTCGCTCGAAAGCGACATCATGAATTTCTGTACTGCGGCACCTGCTACCATCAAAGCGGCTTTTTTCAGGTTTTTCAATACTTTCTTTTCTGCAGCAAACAAGCTATCGTCGTCAGAAGCGCCGAAATCAGGAATAGACATGATTTCTTTGGCCACTGCCATGGCAGGTGTCATCAGGTCTATTTCGCCTTTCATGGCACGTTTTAAAAGCATATCAATAATCAACATACGGTTGATTTCGTTGGTGCCTTCAAAAATCCGGTTGATACGGGCATCACGATAGGCACGCTCCATAGGGGCATCTGCCGAATAACCCATGCCTCCATAAATCTGTAAACTTTCGTCAACTGTATAGTCTAGCACTTCAGAGCTATGTACTTTCATGATTGCACATTCAATCGAGAATTGCTCCAGCGCTTTTAATTTCGCCTCAGAATCATTCAGACCCTGTGCTTTTAAATCTTCAATAGCATCATCAATATTTTGTCCGGCTCTGTAATTGGCAGATTCAGAAGCAAAAATACGGGTAGCCATTTCAGCTAATTTATATTTGATTGCGCCGAAAGTGGCAATCGAAACACCAAATTGTTTACGTTCGTTGGCATAATTGATGGCATGAGCCAATGAACCCTTAGAACCACCGATTACGGCAATACCTAATTTGATACGACCGATATTAAGGATATTAACTGCTATTTTAAAACCATTCCCACGGCTTGAAAGCATGTTTTCTACAGGTACATGACAATCATTGAAGAAAATCTGACGCGTATCAGAGCCTTTGATACCTAATTTATGCTCAGGCTCATTCATGGTGATACCACCTGCGGTTTTCTCAATGATAAAGGCGGTCAGGTTTTTGTCATCATCAATTTTAGCAAAAACTATAAACAAATCTGCAAAACCACCGTTGGTAATCCACATTTTTTGTCCATTGATGATATAATGCTTACCATCTGCTGATAAAACAGCCTTGGCTTTGCCTGAATTAGCGTCTGAACCTGAATCCGGTTCAGTTAAGCAATAGGCTGCTTTCCATTCACCTGTGGCTAAGAGGGGTAAATATTTGGCTTTTTGCTCTTCGTTACCATAGTATACAATGGGCAAAGTACCTATACCTGTATGGGCGGATTGCGCAACTGAAAACGAATGACCCTGACCCAAAGCCTCTGCTACCAGCATAGATGTATTGAAATTCATACCGAATCCGCCGTATTCTTCCGGTACTGCCGTTCCCAATAAACCTAAAGCACCTGCTTTGCTCATCAAAGATGATATCAGCTCCGGTGATTTGGCATTATCAATTTCGTTCAGTCGTGGGTGGATTTCTGTACGCAAAAAATCACGACAGGTTTCAGCAATCATTAGTTGTTCTTCTGAAAACTCTTCCGGAATGAAAATCTGATGTGCTTCTACATCGCGTATCAAGAACTCTCCTCCTTTAATAGAGGCCTTATTTTCAGTTGCTACCATAGTATTAATAATTGAAATTTGTCAGAGTCAAATGCACAATAATTGTTATGCGTGCATACTGTTACAAATATACAGAAAATTAAAAATATTATGCAAGCATACTATTAATTTTTTTTAGGTTTTCAGGACTGACTTATTTCTTTCGTACTAAATGCATTAGGGCTTCGCCGTTTTTGTAAACAGGTTTTTCGTCGGGGTCGTTTGTCTGGATAAGTTTGTAGAGAGTTATGGTATCATTTTTTGAGCGGAAACC
>CALRLS020000067.1:0-15643 GCA_943368815.1 Cyanobium sp. NIES-981 | reverse complement strand
TAATCTATGCAGTGCAGGAAGAAATGGCTTGCACACTTCGTGATTTTTTTGCCAGACGCACACGAATGGAATTGCTCGACTGGCAGGCAACCTATGATACAGTGCCAAAGGTGGCAGAATTAATGGGGAAGCAATTGCAATGGACAGAGCAAGAAATACAAAGCAATATTGAAGAGTATCGTAATTTATTGAAAGGCTTTATGCAAAGTGCGGCTGTAGGCTAACTAAAAATTTAATCATGCCACTCAATGACTAAGCATCTATTGATAATCATTCCCTGCTTCAATGAACAAGCTTCGATTGCTGATCTCCTGACGGAATTATTGCAGTTAAGATTAGCTTATGATTTGAATATAGTTGTTATCAATGATTGCTCAACCGATAATACGCTGGCTATTATACGGCAATTCAATATAGTTGTGCTGAATCTACCAGTTAATCTGGGTATTGGCGGGGCAATGCAGACAGGCTATAAATATGCACAGAGACACAATTACGACTTAGCTGTACAAATGGATGGTGATGGGCAGCATCCCCCTGCTGAACTGGCTAAAATATTAGCACAATATGAGAAAACGCAGGCAAATGTCATTATCGGTTCCAGGTTTATTTCAAAAGAAGGATTTCAATCGTCTATCTTACGCCGCAGTGGCATAGCTTATTTTCATCGGCTTAATCAGTTGTTTACAGGCAAACGTATTCTGGATATTACTTCCGGCTACCGGTTATTTGATAAAAAAGCAATCAATATTGCAGCCGAAAACTACCCGGATGAGTACCCCGAACCTGAATCATTGGTTGTATTTGCCAGGGCAGGGCTTAAAATTGAAGAAATAGCCGTTGTGATGAAAGAACGGCAGGGTGGACAATCTTCTATCCGTTCGTTTTCGGGTATTTACTACATGATTAAAGTAAGTATCGCCATGTTCTTTGCTTACATAAGAAAGTAAGCTATTCCCGGAAAAAGAAAACCCTGATGTCAGCACTCGTGTTTTGAATGATGGGTTTTATCAATAATAATATGTTGCTGATTGTATAGGCTTTTATTTTACTCATCTTGCTATCTGCCATAATCCGCTCTCGGATGCTCGAAAAATCTAAAGTCTCCAGCCTAAAATCCTGTATTAGCTTAAAACCATATTTATTCAGATAAGCAGGCAGGTTTTTAGGATTAAAATAATTGATATGGGGGCTATGGAAATTAAACTGCCAGAGCCTGTCTAAGAAAGATTTGATTTTCAGGTAATAAAGTATCGTAGCTGTTCGATAAAAAAAGCCATTGCTCATAGGAATATTAATAATCAGCAAGCCATCTTTTTTGAGGTCTTTTTTGATACTTTGCAGCAGGCTCTTTAAATCAGCAATGTGCTCAAAGACATCGTTAAAAATAATGAAATCATATCCTGCGGCTGAATCAGTGGCGGCGTTGGGGTAAAAGCCCATTACTACATTCAGGTCATTTTTTTTGTAGTAATCAGCAAATGTATGCTCCGGTTCTATCCCAATGCAATCAATGGCATTCGCTTTACACACCTCTAACCACCAACCATTACCGCTTCCTATTTCAAGGCCTTTAATGGTTTGTTTATCTTTAAAATAACTCTCCTTTATTGTTTTTACAATCAGTTCGAAATTATGTAATCTTAGTTTCTTCAAACCTATCTCCCGGCTGTCTTCTTCTAAACTCGACTGAAAAGACGTATCAAATGTCGCATCAGAGGTATATAAATCACATGAAGCACATTGATAAACCTTATGTTTCAGTTCGAATTTCAAATTCTGTGTATTACCACACACAATACATTGCAAATCATTCATTTTTTCTATTTATTTATTCTTTCCCTCTGTATGCTTCTGCCAGATTCCCTTTCAGGAGTTCATTATAAGGGTTTATCCTCAAACCCTTTTCTCCGGCTTTAATAGCATTATCCCAATCGCCCAATTGATTATAAGCAGCACATATATTATTATAGGCTAAATCATAATCCGGTTTTATGGCCAATGCTTTCTTGCATGCTTCGATACATTCTAAGTACTTCTTCTGATTAAAATAGGTGAGACTCAAACTGAGATAGTTCTCAGCCGATGGTACTTCCAGAGCCAATGACTTTTTATTGCCTGATGCCCTGGCATTATTTTCTAATAGTATCAGGTTATTCTTAGCCAGTTCAAAATCAGGTTTCAGCGCTATCGCCTTTTTCAGAAATGAAATCGCAACGTCATATTCTTTGAGTTCATTATAAGCCGAACTGATATTGTTATAGGCTTCTGCATAATCGGGTTTCACCTTAATGGCTTCCAGCGCCAGGTCAATGCTTTTCCGGTATTGTCCGGCCTGATGATATGACAGACTCAAAGCCAGGTATTTTTCCGGGTCCGGGTTCTGGCTTATCTGCGCTAATTCCATACCCAATCTTGTTTGTTTCTTCAATGCAGATTCTCTGTATTGCAAAGCTTCAGCATTATCAGGTGCCATCAATAAGGTACTTTCGGCCAGTTGTGCTAATTTGTCGAACTCCTGTTGAATATCATATACCTTCATCAATAATTCTCTTGCATCTAAATAGGCAGGTGAAATCTCAATGGATTTTTGTAATAAGGGAACAGCCTCAGTATATCTTAGTTGATTCACTAAAAATCTGCTATAAAAATAATACGAATCAGCTGTTGTGCTATTGTAAATCAGGGCGTTTTTGAAATAATTTTCAGCCGTGGTTTTATCTCCCATCGCTTCTTTCAGCACACCTAAATTTATATGCAAAGTGCCATATTCAGGTGTACCTGCTAATGCTTTCAAAAAATAATTTTCGGCTATGATATACTCTCCTTTGCCCACTTTAGCCAGACCATAGTTCATTAAGCCACGGTAATTTTCAGGGCCCTTAACAGTTACATCGTACCACAGGCTTTCTTCAGTTCTCCATACCTTATTTCGTTGATAAGTGCCAATTCCATAAGCTACCAGAATAAGTATTACGGCTGATAGAATTGCATTTGAGTATTTTTCATAAAAACCCCTGTAATTCATTAAGACTAAACCGATACTCCAGACCACCGCCATAATTAGCCCCACAAAAGGGAAAAACATACGGTGGTCGTTCATGACCTCGCCCAGAGGAATTATACTTGAAGACGGTATCAAAGCCAAAAAGAACCACAATATACCGAAACTGATTGGTCTGGTCGATGCTTTTTTAGAGCAATAAAAAGCTATGACAAGCATTACAATAATAAACAGGGTACCAATGAAAAACCTGATGTCCCAGATATTTTTCAATAATTGCCAGTCGGTATCAGCACTTAGATGGATAGGTAAAAACAGACTGCCAAAATAATAGGCAATTACAAAAGGTTGGGAAATCAGATATAAGCCCGGTGAATTACCTCCTGCCTGCCATGTTTTTGGCGTAAGTCTATCAACCCACCAATACATCAAAGCGCACACTATTAAAGCAGGAATTACTTTCGCAATACTATTCAGGGTCTGTTTAGAGTAGTTTCTCTTGAAAAAATCTTCTATGCTCCTGTTTTTCTCAAAAAACACAATATAGAAAAACAGGATAGGCGCAAACATCACAGCCGTAGGTTTGGCTAAAGTCCCCAAAACAATCGGGAGCAGATAAAGAAAAGTTTTCCGGCAAAAAGCCGAATAAGTGTATAATACAAAAGCTAATACAACAAAAAAAGTAGACTGAGTATCCGACCGGGCAATGACATAATTCACAGTCTCGGCCATAGCAGGGTGCAATAAATACCAGGAGACCCCAATTAGTGCTATATAATAATTCCAGGGGTGCTTATAGGCAATATCAAGAATCTTCACAAAAAACAGCAGCATCAAAACACCCTGAATCAGATAGAAAATGAAGGTGAGCAGGTGGAAATAAAACAGATTATAACCATTGCCCAACCAATAATCAATAGCAAGAGACGTAGTAACGACCGGACGATAAGCCCGATTGGAAGGCAAAGTACTAAAGGTTGTAGCATCTTTGAAAAACAAAGGAATGTTTTTCAGGCTCCTGATATACAGGTTGTTTTCAATAGTATGTGAATCATCAAAATGAAAGGCGTTGTAGAAATGATTGCTATATGCAATGCAAGTAACGACGATAACTAAGACAAGATAAAGCTTAGGATTCTGTTTCATTAATTGCCGGATAGTTTCGGATAGGCTATAATTGAAGGGTAGAGAAGCGAGAACACTTCACTACCCTGTTTACCATTTACAAATTCAAAACCGTATTCATATTCCACCAGATAAAGGCATACATATCGGCTGTCAGTTCAATGTTTTTGGCAGTATTACTTGCGCCATGACCAGAATTAGTATCAATCCTTATCAATAATGGATTATTACTGCTTTTTCCGGCCTTGGCTTGTAGCATAGCAGCATATTTGAAAGAATGCGCAGGCACTACACGGTCGTCATGGTCGGCAGTAGTAATCAGGGTAGCCGGATAGTCTACGCCTTCTCTGATATTGTGCAAAGGTGAGTAGGCATATAAAGCCTTGAACTCTTCTGCATTATCAGCGGAGCCATAATCAGCAATCCAGTTCCAACCAATCGTGAATTTCTGGAAACGTAACATATCCATTACACCTACCTGTGGAATTGCCACCCTTGCGAGGTCTGGTCTTTGGTTCATTACTGCTCCTACTAATAGTCCACCATTTGAACCACCACGAATCGCTAAGTGTGCATTATCACAGTATTTCTCTGCTATCAGGTATTCTCCTGCGGCAATGAAATCATCAAATACATTCTGTTTGTTCAGTTTCATTCCCTGCTCGTGCCATTTCTCGCCATATTCGCTGCCACCTCTTAAATTCGCCTGAGCAAATACTCCCCCCTGCTCCAGAAACGGAATCAATAAAGGACTAAAGGCTGGATTCATACTGATATTAAAACCACCGTAACCATACAATATCGTAGGATTTTGTCCATTCAGTTTGATTCCTTTTTTATATACAATAAACATCGGGATTTTGGTACCATCTTTACTCGGATAAAACACCTGTTTTGTTTCAAAATCAGTTGCTTTAAAATCAACTTCAGGTGTACGGAAAACCGTGCTTTGTTTAGAAGCTATATCATAGCTGAAAATAGTAGAAGGATAATTAAATGAAGTAAAAGTATAAAACACGGCCTTATCATCGGCATTACCACCAAAACCTGAAGCAGTACCCAGACCCGGCAGTTTGATTTCATTTTCTAATTTACCTTTCAAATCATATACATAAGCACGGGTAGTTACATCTTTCATATAGGTCAGAAACAATTTGCCGCCTGCTACATTTGCCGATTGTAATGGTTCAGTCTGTTCTGCTATTACCGGTTTCCATGAGCCATTTGCTGTGTCAAAACTTTCAATTTTTTCGTTTTTTGCATCTTTATTGGTTTGTACTAATAGTGCTTTACCTGCGTTTTCAATCACACCATAAGAGAAATCCGTTATTTCGGCCACTACTGGTTTAAAAGCCTTATCACCCGCTTCCTTATAGAACAATGCATTACCGGCCTTTCCTTTACCGCGGTCACTTACAGTCAATAAGGCAAATTGCTCATCTTCAGTAGTACCGACCGTATGAAAGCGCTGTGGATTCGCTTTGTCTTCAAATACCAATACATCAGCATTCTGGGCTGTACCAATTTTATGAAAAAACACCTGATGATTCTCGTTTTTTGCAGCCAAAGCACTACCATCCGGCTTCGGATAGCGGCTATAATAGAAGCCATTTCCCTGCCAGGCAATACCCGAAACCTTCACCCACTCAACTTTATCTGTCAGATTTTGCTTTGTAGCCATATCCATTATAAAGATTTCCTGCCAGTCAGAGCCACCTTTTGATAAAGCATAAGCAGCATACTTACCATCTTTTGACAATTGAAATTGCGCCAGACGGGTTGTAGCATCTGTCGATAGTTTATTAGGGTCTAATACTACTTCGGGCGTGCCGTTCAAACCTTTTTGGCGATACAATACTGATTGGTTTTGCAGACCATCGTTTTTATAAAAATAATACCATTCACCTTTACGGCTTGGGGCTGAATACTTGGCATAATTATAGATTTTCTCCAATCGTTTTTTTATCGCATCACGATAAGGGATTTTCTCTAAATAGCCAAAAGTCACCTTATTCTGTTCTTTTACCCATTCGGCAGTTTCGGCAGATCGGTCGTCTTCCAGCCACCGATAAGGGTCTGAAACACTCGTGCCGTGGTAATTATCTTTTTGTTCTACTGTACGGGTTGTGGGATAATTCAATTGAGCCATTAATAAGTAAGGAGAAATAAGCATTAAAGTTATGAGTAGTCTGAATGGTTTTTTCATAATGAAAGTGAGTTTTATGCCACAAAGTAAAAGAATATTTTATAAAAAACGGTAGATAAGCACTCTATATGCAATTATACGGCTTATTTTTTCTGAATTTCTCAAATGAGTTAAAGACTATCATTCATATTGTATTTATTTTGTAGAGCTAATCACCAAAGGTTACATTCAAAGCTGACTGGTTTACCTGACAATAAAACTCAGACCCTGAATAATGGTTAATTCTATCAAATCAGATACTATCATAAAATTCAATGGTAATGAATCATTGGAGAAACCTGATTTGGTAGTAGTTGAAGAGCCTCTGGAACTAAGGCTGGGTTATGGTGCCGCCAATAATCGTCAGCAAAAGAGTATTTCTGTAACAATGCGAACTCCCACCGGGCATGATTTTGAATTGGCAATGGGTTTTCTGTTTACTGAAAATATCATCAGCCATTTCGGCCAGATTCTCTCTATCCATTATTGTACTGATAATCAGCGACAAAAACAGGAAAACATTGTAAGGGTTGAGTTACAGCCTGACCTTAAGATAGATTTTTCAGGGCTGGAACGATATTCCTATACCTCATCCGGTTGTGGTATTTGCGGCAAGGCTTCCATTGAAGCCATTTCTTTGCAATGCCATGTGCCGATGGCATCTCAGATAAGCGTTTCTTCTGATTTCATTTATCAATTACCAAACCTTGTTGAGCAAAAACAGCTTTTCTTTAAGCATACTGGCGGCTCACACGTTGCAGCCTTAGTACGTTTAGAGAGCCCGACTAAAGGAGATTTATTGTTGCTTCGTGAAGATATTGGTCGCCATAATGCCCTGGATAAAGTCATTGGCGCAGCACTTCAACAGAACCTCCTCCCACTGTCTGATACCTTGTTGTTTATGAGTAGCCGGGCTAGTTTTGAGTTGATTCAAAAGGCGGTCATGGCAGGAATTTCACTCATGGTATGTGTAGGTGCGCCATCAAGCTTAGCGATTGAAACCGCCCAGGCCTTTGACATGACCTTGATAGGTTTTTCCAGAGAGCATAGTTTTAATATTTACAGCGGAAGCCCAAAAGTAATTAATTGAGTTTATGAAAAGTGTGGACACAAATAGCATTAAGCCTCAATCCCCGGTCGATTTTACAGGAATCGAAACTGGCGAGCCTGCCAAAGCAGCAGCCGGAGTAAAGGCAGTGTATTCATCATTCAAACATATTTTTGGAGCAATGCCCCTTGGTAGAGGATTGAAAGCTATGCTGAATCTTAACCAGAAAGGCGGCATTGATTGTCCCAGTTGTGCCTGGCCGGATCCTGACGCTCATCGTTCAAGAATAGCTGAATATTGCGAAAACGGAGCCAAAGCCATTGCAGAAGAAGCGACTACATTAAAAGTTACTCCGGTTTTTTTTCAGAAATACTCAGTAGCCGAACTTTCTCAAAAGTCAGACTATTGGTTAGGTCAACAAGGGCGGTTGACCCACCCGATGGTCTTGCAGGCAGGACAAACGCATTATGAAAAAATAGCGTGGCAAGATGCGTTTCAATTAATTGCCCAACATCTCAATCAATTGGCCACACCTGATGAGGCTATTTTTTATACCTCGGGCAGAACAAGTAATGAGGCTGCTTTTCTCTATCAGCTTTTTGTGAGAATGTACGGCACCAATAATATGCCCGATTGCTCTAATATGTGCCACGAATCGAGCGGTTCGGCTTTGGGTGAAACCCTGGGCTTAGGCAAGGGTTCTGTAAAACTGGATGATTTTGAAAAAGCAGAAGTGATTATGATTCTGGGACAAAACCCGGGCACCAATCACCCAAGAATGTTGTCGGCACTTGAAAAAGCCAAAAGAGCAGGTGCAAAAATCATTTCCATTAATCCATTAATCGAAACAGGTTTATTGCAATTCAATCATCCGCAGGAAATAAAAGACCTACTATTTGGGGGAGAGAAACTCACAGACATTTACTTACAGGTTCGTATTAACGGAGATTTAGCTTTGCTGAAAGCCTTTAATAAGCTATTGCTGGAAGCAGAGCAGAAGCAGGGAAATGTTTTGGATAAAACCTTTATTAAAGAACATACAGAGGGTTATGAAGCATTGGCAAAAGACCTGCAAAATTATGACTTAGATAAACTGGCTGAAGATTGCGGGATTCTGCTCCATGAAATCAGAGAAGCGGCGCAATTACTCATCAATCATGATAAAATTATTGCCTGTTGGGCTATGGGGCTTACCCAGCATAAAAATTCCGTGCCGACTATCAGAGAAATTGTGAATTTACTATTGCTGAAAGGTAGCATAGGCAAAGAGGGGGCAGGCACCTGCCCGGTGCGTGGGCACTCTAATGTGCAGGGAGACCGCACAATGGGTATCTACGAAAAACCCAAAGCTGCTTTCCTGAATAAACTGGAAGAAGTCTTCGGGTTTTCACCACCCCGTAAGCATGGCTATGACACAGTAGAAGCCATTAAGGCTATGGCTGAGAAAAAGGCGACAGTATTTCTGGCCATGGGCGGCAATTTTCTGTCCGCTACTCCCGATACAGAATTTACTGCACGAGCCTTGCAAAATTGTGATTTAACTGCTCATGTTTCTACTAAACTCAACCGGAGTCATTTAATACATGGCAAAACCGCTTTGATATTGCCTTGTCTGGGTAGAACTGATATTGATGCCCAAGCTACCGGAAATCAGTTTGTGAGTGTCGAAAATTCGATGGGTGTGGTGCACAGTAGTGAGGGTGTTTTAAGCCCTCCTGATAAAACACTATTGAGTGAACCTGCCATTGTAGCCGGTATTGCAACATTTACTCTGGCTGATAAAATAGCTGATATCAATTGGGATGGTCTTATTTCCAACTACGACAATATCAGAGATTTAATCGAAAAAACGATTGATGGTTTTGAAAATTATAATCTGAAAGTCAGACAGGAAGGTGGTTTTTATCTCCCAAATGCTCCACGGGATAAGAAGTTTACTACTGATTCCGCAAAAGCCAGGTTTAGTGTCAATGCTTTACAGACCATTCAACTGCAAAAAGACGAATATCTGATGATGACCATCAGAAGCCATGACCAGTTTAATACAACTATCTATGGCCTCGACGATCGTTATAGGGGTATTTATAATGAGCGAAGAATTATTCTGATAAGTGAGCACGATATGAAAGAAGCAGGCTTAAAGACCTATCAGGTAGTGAATCTTCACAATCATTTCGGGGGAATTGCGCGCACCGCCGAAAGATTTATCGTAGTACCTTATAATATCCCGGCAAGGTGCGTAGCAACTTATTTCCCAGAGGCAAACGTATTAGTACCTATTGATAGTTATGCTGATATTAGCCAGACACCCACCTCAAAATCGGTGATAATTACCATTGAGCCTGTTCTGGAATCGGGTAGGATTGTATTGGCAAAATAGAAAAATTTTGTACCTTTCTGCTTCCAACCAAGCCCCTATGAAACCACTATTATTCGCATTAATTCTTATCTCATTCTCTATCCATGCACAACCACTGAAATGGGTTGAAGTCGGCAACGGCATCTGGAAAGTGTCGGTAGGCAAGCCTGAAACTTACGATTTATTGAAAGCTGCCGATGTAAAACCCAATAATGCTGCCATACAAAAATTACCCAAATCGGCTTTTCCTTTACCTAAAACTGATATTGTTGTCAGGTTTCAGGACGGGAAAACGTATTTAAGATTCCCATTAACAAGAGAAGAACAATTATATGGCTTCGGGCTGAATTTCCAGACTATCCACCAGAGAGGCAGAATTTTACGTCTGCACGTAGACCACTATGGCAATAGCGATAATGGCCGTACCCATTCCCCTACCCCTTTCTATGTTTCTTCCAAAGGTTATGGTGTTTTCATTAATTCGGCCCGTTATCTTGATGTATACGCAGGCTCGAATGTGCGGAAAGAAAGTAAAAACCCTCCTGAATTACAGGACCGCAATACGGATAAAAACTGGTCTGCCAAGCCATACTCTGATGCTGTGGAAATACTGGTTCCGGCACAGGGAGTAGAGTTCTATGTCTTTGCAGGGCCTAAGCCCATGGATGTCATTCGTCGGTTCAACCTTTTTAATGGTGGCGGTTGTCTGCCTCCTCGCTGGGGATTAGGTTTTACCCAGAGAGTTAATCGCCTGTATACGGCAGATGATGTAAAAAAAGAAGCTGCCGAGTTTGAAGAAAAAGGCTATCCGCTTGATTACATCGGTTTGGAACCCGGCTGGCAAAGTGCGTCTTACCCCTGCACTTTTGAATGGGACAAAACCCGTTTCCCCGACCCTGCCGGATTTGTCAAAGAAATGAGCGATAAGCATATCCGATTGAATTTATGGACAAACCCTTATGTTTCTCCAAAGGCAGCTATCTACCAAAAAATTGAACCTTATACGGCTTCTCATACGGTCTGGGTTGGTGTTATACCTGATTTAAGCATGCCGCAGGCAAGAAAGATTTTCTTCGATAAATTTGAGCAGGACCATATCAATATTGGTGTCAGCGGCTATAAAATTGATGAAGTAGACGGCTATGATTCTTATCTCTTTCCTGACCTAACTACTTTTCCGTCTGGCCATAGCGCCGAGCAAATCAGACAGACTTATGGGCTATTGGTTCAGAAATACAGTACTGAGGTTTTCCGCAAGAAAAATCGCCGCACCTACGGACTGGTACGAGGCTCAAATGCCGGAGGCGTGTCTTTTCCTTATGTAATCTATAATGATAATTACAGCCACCAGGATTTTATCACCGCTTTAATCAACAGCGGTTTTGCCGGAGTATTATGGACACCGGAAGTGAGAGCCTCGAAAACCAGTGAAGAGTGGTTGAGAAGAATGCAAACCGTTTGTTTTTCACCAATGGCGATGATTAATGCCTGGTCGAGCAGTACCAAGCCCTGGTCTTTTCCTGAGGTTGCCAACGAAGTAAAAGAAATAGCCCAATTGCGAATGCAAATGATGCCTTATTGGTACACAGAATTTGCCAAATATCATTTTGAAGGCACTCCCCCATTCAGAGCGGTTAATTTAGAGGATGGATTTGTTTCTGAATCAGGCAAAGAAAAAAATACGAAGAGTTTAGAAGAGAATCCCTACGAGGAAGCCCTAAACAAGGAAATCAAAGACCAATATATGGCAGGTGAATACCTCTTGGTTGCTCCGGTTTTCACGGGACAGACCTCACGTAAGGTCATTCTGCCAAAAGGCAACTGGTATGATTTCTATACAGGCGACTATGTTGGAAATGGAGAAATAATTAGCATTGCAACTACGCTAAATAAAATTCCGGTTTTTGTAAAAGACGGTGGAATTATCCCGATGATGCAGCCTATGCTTCATGCACCTGAATCCGGCCAGATGGTAGACCTGGAAATTCGTCATTATGGCAAAAAGAGTAGTACGAGCCGACTATATGACGATGACGGGGAAAGTTTCAATTATGAAAAGGGTGCCTACACCTGGCGGGAACTGAAAGCAGAAAAACAGGCAGATGGGCAATGGAAAGGCAGCATATCCGCACCGGAGGCTGGAAAACCAAATACCATTGCCAAGGTGTCCTGGAAATTTATGACGAAATAAGATTGAGCTATGCGTGTACTTTGTATTATATGTTATTTACTTTGGGTACAAACTGTTTTTGCACAACAAACAGTCCGGCAAGAAGTCATTGAAACGCTTCGCAAACAGATAATGACACAGGCCGACTGGGCTATGCAGCAGGCACCAATTACAGTTACTGCTTCCGGCAATAGTCGCAGTCAGGGTACCATTCATGATTTCTATTCAGAAGGTGATTATTGGTGGCCTGACCCTGCCAATCCTGATGGACCATATATTCAGAAAGACGGTATGACCAACCCTGATAATTTTGTTGCACATCGTTTAGCCATGATTCGGTTCAGTAAAATTATTGGGGCATTAGCATCAGCTTATGTTTTGACTAACGATTCTAAATATGTTGCACACGCTTTCACACATTTGCAGGCCTGGTTTGTCAGCCCAGCTACAAAAATGAATCCTAATCTGCTCTATGCGCAGGCCATTACTCGTAAGGTATCCGGCAGAGGTATTGGTATCATTGACACCATTCATCTGATGGAGGTCGCCCAGGGAATTAGCAAAATGGAAAAAGCCGCCAATGTAGACATGAAACTCCTGCCCGAAATCAAAAACTGGTTTGCTGAATACCTGAACTGGCTGACTACTAATCCCTATGGCAAAGAAGAAATGGAAGCAAAGAATAATCACGGTACCTGCTGGGTAATGCAGGTGGCTTCTTTTGCCAAGCTTACCAATAACCAAAATCTGCTTGAATTTTGCAGGAACCGTTATAAATCCGTTTTATTGCCCAATCAGATGGCCACAGATGGAAGTTTCCCTTTAGAGATTCGTCGTACCAAACCCTATGGCTATTCGTTATTTAATTTAGATGCCATGGTCATGATTTGCCAGATACTCTCCACTAAGCAGGATAATCTTTGGGAATACGTGGCACCGCATGGCCAGATAATCAGGAAAGGTATTGAATTTATGTATCCTTATGTAGCAGATAAAAGCAAATGGCCGTTTAAAGAAGATGTGATGTACTGGCAGGACTGGCCTGTGGCGCATCCCTTCCTCGTTTTCGGAGCAGCCAATTTTCAACAAAATAACTGGTTGCAAACATGGAAAACATTAGAGCATTACCCAATAACTGAAGAAGTAATCAGAAATTTACCTATAAGAAATCCAATAATCTGGTTTTAAGTATCCTATGAAATATCCATGAGTTAATAATCACACAAACCGAAAATGAATAGAGATTTTGGCTAAAGCCAATAGGATGATGCGATTTAGTATTCCTCCAGCTAAAGCTGGAGGCAATTGAATCAATAGCCCCCATTTTCAAATGGGGGTAAACAGAAAAGACTATCATAATGGCTTTAGCCAAATGACAAATAATGCTTGATTATCAATACTTTACTATTTTTATACAGATGAAAAAAATCTCATTCTTATTTGTCCTTATCTTTAGTTTAGTTCAAGTGAGCTTTGCTCAAAAAGACATGAATGTCATGACTTATAATATCCGACTGGGCATTGCCTCTGATGGCGACAACCAATGGAATAACCGTAAGAAAAATCTGGCAAGTATCCTGAATTTCTTTGAAGCCGATATTTGTGGGATGCAGGAAGCCTTTTTCAGCCAGATTCAGGACATTGAAAAATTATTACCTGATACCTATGCCTGGGTAGGTAAAGGCCGCGACGACGGAAAGGAAGCGGGCGAATTCTCTTGTATTTTTTATAGAAAAGATAAATATACAATGCTGGAAACCAATACTTTCTGGCTGAATCAACACCCCGAAACCGTAGGCCTGGGCTGGGAAGCCAAATATAACCGGATAGTTACCTATGCAAAATTTGAACGCATCGCTGATAAAAAAATCTTCTTTGTCTTCAATACGCATTTCGACCACGAGGCGGTGGTTGCCCGTAGGGAAAGCGCTAAATTATTGCTATCAAAAATCAAAGAGATTGCGGGCATTACACCCACTATTATAACCGGAGATTTCAATGCTAATCCACCTAGCGAACCTATTCAGATTCTGACAGACATGAATAACCCCAATTATTTACTTGACTCTGAAAATCTATCGCTTACGCCTCATTTCGGGCCTTATAGCTCGTTTACAGGTTTTCAGTCAAAAGAACAGGAAGGTATGCGGATTGATTATATATTTTTGAAGAATGCTGATTTCAAAGTCAAAAAGCATGCAACGATTTCGATGTCATGGAATGGCCGCTTTGCTTCGGACCATCATCCTATATTGGCGATTATATCGTTTTAAGTAATTGAGTGATTGTGCGAATTAGTGATTGAGTGATTATATAATCACCTATCTATCAACATTTTAAGAGTTTCAATTAATTATGCGTGAATTGTAAATGTGGGAAACAATGAAAAAACAGGTTAAATGGTACTTTAAAAAGCACGTTCAACCTGTTTTTTCTTTTTCCATGGTGCCGTGGTCTGGCGTGATAAATCATACAGAAACCAAAGCACAATGGCTACGAATCCTATGAAGATAATTCTGAAGATACGGCGATTCTTATTGCCCTGCGTATTATTTGCCATCTGATTTAATATCAAAAGTAATTTACTACTCTGTTTTTGTGATGTTTTCTGGTGAGTAATAGTGCAAAAACTTACCACTCTTATTCGAGATTTCAGCCCATTTTGTACCATCAAACTCTATCACGACTACTCCTGCTTTATCCATTGAGCCCCCAATATCGGCACGGGTAAGATACTCAGCAAAAAAAGAAATATCAGGATTATGACCAAAAATCGCCACTGATTTTACTTTTTCGCTCAGGTTATTCAGTGCAGCCAGATAGGCCCTTGCTCCTCCACCGTAAATAGCCTCATCTTCTATTATATCATCAGCATCGACGTGCAATTGTTCTGCAAAAATCTTGGCAGTAGATTTACAACGGTCGGCAGCACTACTGACCAACAATTCAACTTTTATTCCCTTTTCTGCTAAAAACTTCCCCATACGGGCAGATTCGATGATACCATGTGAGGTAAGGTTACGGTCAAAATCCCTGAACATGGGGGTATTGCCTCCTTCTTCAGCAGTGGCATGGCGAACCAGATAAAGCAGTTTTTTCATATTTTCAACGGTTTTGGCACGAATATACAAGCAATCTTAGAAATCATTTATTTTTTTTCAGAATTATTCTTAAAAAATTAATCCCCTAAATCTAATATTAAACCAAAAGAACAATGATTCTGTTTTTCAGTTTTAACTGTATTCATTAAAAAAATTATATTTGCATTACTATACACTATAATTATAGTATAAAAGCCATCAGGCAAACTACCCAAGTTGTATGATAGATTATAACCCTAAGAATTGGTGGAAATTCATTTTTTACTTCCACAAAGCAGACACCTTTCGCAAATTAATGCCTGCCATGCTCGGTCTGGCCGCTTATACCGCCTTATTCGCCTATATAGAAAACAATATTCTGCATTATGTCCCCATCAAAAACCCATTGACAATCCACTCATTAGTCGGATTCGTATTATCTTTATTGCTCGTTTTCAGAACCAATACAGCTTATGAGAGATGGTGGGAAGGCCGTAGATTATGGGGTAATTTCACCAATAATTCAAGGAACTTCGCATTAAAATTAGCTACTTTTCTTCCCGAAAACCATCCCGCAAAAGAAACGATAAAAATCCTTATAGGGGATTATTTACAGGCTGTAAAAGAACACCTTCGCGGAAAAGCACATTTGAGTAACGTCACCTTTACCGG
>CALRLS020000066.1:0-15804 GCA_943368815.1 Cyanobium sp. NIES-981 | reverse complement strand
ATTCTTCTTCAACAAGTCTGACTGTGTACCCAACAGCCTCCCAAACATATACTGTTAACTCAGTAGGCAATCTTTGCGGTACTAACGGAGGTACAGGTAGTGTCGGTATTTCAGTAGTCAGGAACGTAGACTTAAAAACCTGTCTGCCTCTTGATGGGGATGCTACAGATTCGAAAGCACTCAATAACGGAACGCTGCAGAATGGTGTTTCTGCCACTACCAATCGGAATAATGAGTCCGGCAAGGCATTACAATTTGACGGGATTGATGATTACGTAAGTCTCGCAACTAATCAACTGAACAATAATACATTTACCTTCGCTGCATGGGTAAAATTAGATGAACTACCTAATTCTGTTAATACTGAAGCAGTAGCGCTTACATTAGGAGGCGGATGGGACGAACATTTTCTGGGTGTTGAATACTATAATGGTGCTCCTGCGTGGAAGTTTTCATCAAATGGCGCAAATGTTTATTCTACTGCTACTGTTAATACTAACTGGCATTTATTAGTCGGAGTAAGGTCCGGAGGCCAAATAAAACTTTATGTTGATGGATTGCTGACTGGTACAAGTTCTGTTTCCGGCTCAGCTACATACGGAACTCCTTTACTGGCCAGAATAGGAAGTAGCAATTCGAATTATAGATTTTTTAAGGGTAAAATTGATGATGTAAAGATTTTTAACAGCTCGTTGATTGAGCCGGAGATTCTGCTTCTTCAGAACTATACATCCTGTAATAATGTAGTCAATGACACTTTCATTTCATTGCAAAGTATAAGTACATCCGTTATATGCGCGGGCAACTCATTTATTGTGCGTGCATTAAGCAATGGTTTAATTACTGATAATGAAACACAGTTTACTGTAGAGCTTTCGGATATTAATGGCAGTTTTACCAATCCAACAACTATAGGAAGTTCAATCTTTCTCCCGGTTACAGTTACAATTCCTAATGATGTGGTTGGTGGAAACTATAAAATCAGAATCCGTTATGGGGCATATACCAGCCTTAATTCATTTGATATTTTTATCAATAAAGCCTCAAGCTACAATATAGCAGGTGCTGTAGCGCTAAACGACGGACAATCAACCATTCTTACCTTAAACTTTACAGGAACAGGCCCCTGGAATTATATTTTATCAGATGGGCTGAGTGGTGTGGCTACCACAAGCCCATGGCAAATTGTCGTTTCACCTGACCAAACCACTACATACTCTCTTAACTCTGCACAGAACATATGTGGTTATTCAAGTGCTAATGGCAATACTTCTGCCACAGTTACTGTCAACTTTACCAAACAACTTGTCACCTGTTTACCTTTTAATGCTAATGCCAGTGATGAAAAAGGAAATAACACAATAACAGTAAACGGGCCTATTTTATCTGAAAATCGCTATGGACAAATAAATTCAGCTTATGCGTTCAATGGGTCAACTGATTATATGGAATATAGGACGAATCTTTTGCGCAAAAGAGAATACACTATGTCAGCTTGGGTTTTAGCAAGCAATATTCCGGGTAGTACAAGATATATTTTATCGCAGGGAGAAACAGGAACTAATACTTTTCAGGGTTTAGCCATGACCAGCTATGGATGGGAGTTTCATTCGTATTCTAACAATGGTTTGAGTTCAGCTTATTCATCTACCGGATTTGCTGCCAATCAATGGGTGCACCTGACTGCGGTCAGAACTTATACTCATATGAAATTGTATGTGAATGGGAATCTGGTTTCGACGGTTGCCAATAATTCACTAATTCCGTTTAAATCATCAGATATTGGCCGTATAGGTGCAAATAGCTCAAGCCTTGGTAATTATTTTAATGGAAAAATTGATGATGTAAGACTATATAAAGGGGCATTAAATGATGAAGAAGTTTATGCTTTATATGCCAATACCGGGTCTTGTCCAATCATTGAGAATTCTGCTATTATTCTTTCCAGAGGCTTAAACCCCACCACAGTTTGTGCTGGTAATACAGTTAGTGTAAGCTATAGCCTGAGTAATGTAAGTGTTTCCTCAGGGTCTCCACTGAATGTACAGCTATCTGATCAGAACGGAAGTTTTGCCAATCCGGTAAATATAGGAACTGGCTTCGTTAGTCCGATAACGGCAACAATACCAGCTAATACTGTCGGGAGTAATTTTTATAGAATAAGATTAGTTTCAACAAGCGGAACACCAGTGACAAGTGTCAACTCTTCGGGTCTGACGGTTAGTGGTTCTTTACCCACTGCTGTAATTTCGGGTGGGGCCAGTATTCCTTTTGGAGGGACAACGAATCTTACTGTTTCGTTTACAGGAGTTGGTCCATGGACATACTCACTCAATAATGGCTCAAGCACCACAACCAGCGTATCGCCTGTAAGTATTCCGGTTTCTCCGTTTAGTACTGTTACCTATACTGTTTCTTATGTAAGTAATACCTGTGGAACAGGCACAAGTACTGGTAGTGCTGTGGTGACTGTTGCACCAAATATAAGTTTAGGAAGTATCGGAAATTCATTTTGCCAGGGTCAGGCATTCTCTGTCCCGTTTGTAGCAAACTACACACCGACTTCTGAATTTAAAGTAGAATTATCAAATGCTAACGGGAGTTTCACAAGCCCCACTACCATTGGAACTGGTACCAGTTCTCCTGCTTCAGTAACTATTCCAAATAATACTCCCGAGGGAATAGGCTATAAAATCAGAATCGTCAGCACTTCACCTGTCTATACCAGTCCTGAGTTTACAAATCTGGCAATATTAACCAAACCAACAGTAGCAATAGCAGGAACAACAACTATTTATTATGGACAGTCCGCAAATTTAACTCTTACTTTCACCGGAAGCGGCCCCTGGACTTATGCCATTAATAATGGTACAAGCCAGATTACGAGCAGCAATCCATTAGTATTGGCTGTTTCGCCTACCATCACTACTACTTATACCGTTACTTCATTTTCGAATGATTGTGGAAATGGCACAATAAACGGAAGTGCTACGGTAACTGTAGATGACGACCCTTATTTGATTTCGTGTTATTTGTTTAATGGAAATGTGAATGATGGCAAGGGTAGTAATCATGGTACAAATAATGGAGTTACTTATACTACTGACCGTTTTAATAATGCAAATAGTGCCTTATTGTTTGACTCTCCGACAGATTTTGTACAGATACCTACATCACAATTAGGAAATGGAGATGCATATACCTTCTCTTTATGGTTTAATATGTCAGAGCTAAGCTCTGCTTCCGGAAGACATATTTTTGCACTTTCTCCTAATACTTATGACTATAACCTAGCCCAAGGACTAAAGATGTACGATGGATACGGATATGGTGTAAATCCCCCAATTTTTCCTTATTTCAGGGCTAATTGTTCTGAAGGTTCTACATGCGATAATCGAATTGGAATACTGGATTTGGGTCATCCGGATGCAGACGACAGAGTCCTTGTTAACACCTGGAATCAAATAACGGTTACCCGCAAGAATAACGTTGTGAAATTGTATAAGAATGGCATCCTTTTGAATACAGTTACTATGGCTCCGAGACCTGATTTAGGAGGTGCAAGTTTAATCGGTTACATAGGTAGAGACTTAGATAATATTGGATTAGGGGGGGCTTTCATAGGTAAAATTGATGATATTAAAATTTACAGAAATGCACTGAATGAAGCGCAGGTTGTGACGCTTTATAACCAGACTAATTGCGATGATATTGCCACCATACCGTATTTGAATTTAGAGACTATTTCTACTACTAATCTTTGCGCAGGAGGGGGTATAACTATACATTATAAATCTAAAGGAATCACATCACCGATAAAAGTTCAGCTTTCAGATGCCAATGGTAGTTTTACTATCCCAACACAGATAGGCACAGGCACTAGCAGCCCTATATCAGTAAGCATCCCTGAAAACCAGACAGCTGGGAATGCTTATAAGGTTCGATTAGTTTCTTCAGATAATGTTCCACTGGTAAGTCTTGCTTCTGCCGCAATAACTATTTCCAATCTTCCGACAGCCACAATTTCAGGAACCAGAAAGATTACTCTCGGACAAGCGACAAAACTGACTGTCTCTTTCACAGGAAATGGCCCATGGACTTATAGAATTAATAGTGGCACCAGCCAGACAACAAGTACCAACCCATTGTTAATTCCGGTATCTCCTACTATAACTACTACGTACACAGTTACCCATTTGTCAAATGGCTGTGGAACCGGAACTACCAGCGGTAGTGCAGTTATTACTGTAACAAATGACCCGTATCTGATTTCCTGTTATTTGTTTAACGGCAATGTAAATGATGGACATGGCGATAATCATGGAACTGCAAGTACGGTCAGCTATACTACTGACCGCTTCAACAATCCTAATAGTGCTTTGTCCTTAAGTGGCGCTGTTAATAGTTATGTTGAATTACCCTTAGATGAGTTGGTAAACACCTCAGCTTATACGTTTTCACTATGGTATAATTCTGCCCAGTTTTCTTCTTTTGAGGGAACAAATATATTTGCAATAATGCCGGAACCCGGCGAAAATATAGGTTATTCTTATGGAAAAGCTCAATCAGTTTCTCTAAGAACTCAACTCTTTGATGAGCGGGAGACTGCCGCTTATTTCGGAACAGTTTGTGCAAATAATACACAATGCTTTAATCCATTCGGAACAGTAAATGATTTTATCAGCCTTAATACATGGTACCAACTTACGGTTACCCGTGAAAATAATGTGGTAAAATTGTATCGGAACGGAACCCTGCTGAACACTATCCCGGGTATTGCTGACAACTCAAATTTAGGGAACCTAAAAGCTTATATTGGGAAGTATTTTTGGGAAATAGGCTTGGGATATTCTTTTAAAGGGAAAATTGATGACTTGAAAATTTATAGTAAAGCATTAAATGCCACGCAGGTTTTAGCTTTATACATTCAGTCTAATTGCGACGATATTCTTAATACCAAATTTATTACACTGGATGCGACTCCGACATCTATTTGCAAAGGTTCAACTATTTCTGTAGCATATTATGCTTATGGAATAGTATCTCCTGTAAAGATTCAGCTTTCTGACGCAAATGGCAGTTTTACTAGTCCTACTGAATTGGGTTCAGGTAGTACAAGTCCTATATTGGTTCAAATTCCGGCAAATCAAGCAATAGGTGCTAATTATAGGATAAGAGTTGTGTCTTCAGACAATGTTCCGGTAATAAGTAATCTTTCGGCTCCATTATCTGTAACACAGTTGAGTACAGCAACTATTTCAGGTACTAAAACCATTCAGGGTGGAGAATCAGCAAGTTTAACCATTACGTTTACAGGAGGGGGATCCTGGAGTTATTCAGTTAATAGTGGAACCAGCCAGACAACAAGTACAAACCCACTTACAATAAGTGTTTCACCCGGAGTAACTACAACTTATACAATCACATCTCTTTCCAATGCATGTGGTAGTGGAGCGCCAAGTGGAAGTGCGGTTATTACAGTAAGTAATGACCCTTATTTAATATCATGTTATTCATTTGCCGGGAACGTTAATGACGGTAAAGGAGATAACCATGGAACATCAAGCGGTATTAGTTATACTGCTGACCGATTTAATAATCCTAATGGAGCATTATATTTTAACGGGCAGACAGGTAATTATGTTGAAGTACCCTTAGATGAATTACCCAATACAACAGCATATACGCTTTCGCTTTGGTTTAGTACTGCTGATTATGCTTCTATTGAAGGCGTAAATCTGCTGACAGTTATGCCTAAGCCTACTACAAGTCTCAGCGCATATATTAATAAAGTTCAGGCAATTGCACTTAGGGATTATTACTTGAAAGGGGGAATACCCATACCGATTTTCGGGTCATTTTGTACCAATGAACTCTATAGTTGTTATAAGGCTTTCGGACCGGAAAATGATGTCACAGATGCTAATAGATGGTATCATCTTGTTGTAACGAGGCTAAACAATGTTATGAAACTATACCGTAACGGTGAACTTTTGTATACATTCAACGTTGATACGGCTTATTCAGGATTAGGTAATTTGGTAGCTTATATCGGAAAAAATCTTGTGACAGCAGAAGTTGGAAGAGCTTTTAAGGGTAAACTTGACGATATTCAAATTTATAGAAGGGCTCTATCACTTGGACAGATAAAGGCCTTATATAACAATAGCAATAGTTGTTTTGATGCATCTAAGTTTACCTGTCCGGCCGAAGTTACCTTTGATTCAATTTTAAATGGGCAGCAAATCTTAACTTCAAAGGGTAAAATAACAGGTATAAGTACAATTCAGACGGGTTCAAATATTTATTTTGACGCTAAGAATGCGATTTTGCTTCAACCTGGTTTTAAAACTGAGCCTAATACTACATTTACGGCAAGACCAGGCGAAGGATGTGTTGACTAATAGCATTTTATGAATGGTATTTTGATTTCGATTGAAAAATATTATTAATAAGGGTTATTCGATTAATTTTTGCTTTATTTAATAATAAATGTCAAGCATTAATCTATTATGACCAAAAATAACTACAAAGGAGCCATCACAGGCGCTGCTTTTCTCATGGCAACCTCTGCTATAGGGCCGGGGTTTCTGACGCAAACTACCGTTTTCACGGGGCAATTATTCGCGAGTTTCGGATTCGTTATTTTACTGTCGATTCTATTGGATATTGCGGCTCAGCTGAATATCTGGCGAGTAGTAGCTGTGAGTAATAAAAGGGCACAGGATCTTGCCAATGATTTGTTTCCAGGTCTTGGTTATTTATTGGCTTTTCTGATTGTAATGGGTGGTCTGGCATTTAATATCGGTAATGTAGCAGGTGCAGGTTTAGGATTTGAGGTGCTTTTTGGACTAGATGTAAAGGTTAGTGCTATCATTAGTGCTGTTATTGCCATCTGTATCTTCCTTTCCAAGGAAGCAGGAAAAGCAATGGATAATTTTGCTAAGATTTTAGGTTTCGTGATGATTATTCTGATTTTATATATGGTATTTGTAGCTAAGCCACCAGTTTTTGATGCTTTGCACCGCACATTCATACCTCAGAAATTTGATGCTTTTGCTACCATAACATTAGTGGGAGGAACTGTAGGTGGCTATATTACCTTTGCCGGAGTGCATCGTCTTATTGATGCCGGAGTCAGTGGTAAGGAAAACTTACCCCAAATAAATAAGAGCGCCACCACAGGTATTTTAGTTACGGCTGTTGTGCGTTATTTGCTCTTTTTGGCTTCATTGGGCGTGGTTGTTACAGGTTTTAGCTTAAGTAAAGGTAACCCCGCAGCTTCCGTATTTCAGCAGGCAGCAGGCAATATTGGCTACAAGATTTTTGGTGTGGTTATCTGGGCAGCTGCAATTACCTCAGTAGTAGGGGCAGCTTATACTTCAGTTTCTTTCTTTCGTACTTTTCATCCAATCTTTGAGCGATTCCACCGTGCTATCATTATTGGCTTCATTGTTTTTTCGACTATTGTTTTTGTTTCGGTAGGTAACCCCATCAGCATATTGGTATGGGTAGGTACGCTCAATGGGTTTATCCTACCTGTGGGTCTGGCTATTATCCTGCTTGCCAGCCGGAAAAAATGGCTAATGGGTACCTATGTGCATCCTGTTTTTCTTCAAATAATCGGGTGGTTAGTGGTTGCTGCTATGCTTGGAATGGCCATTGACGCTTTTATTGAGGCCTATATAAATGGTATAAAAGTTTTTACCAGGTAGTTTAATTTGTATAGTATGCTGCTTCAGGAATGAATAAAATCCGTCATTTTATAGATGAGAATTAGTGAGATTAGCAGAGATGGGCAAAACTGGATACATTTTTTTGAGATGTCCTTGGCAAAAGTTAAATAGGACAGCTTAAATTTTTGTTTTTTTTATATACAATCTCCTTTGCGTATAGGTTTTTGTTGTATTTTTGCAAGGTTGAAACTTAAAACTCAAAACGAATATGTTCGGTTATCAATATCCAACTTGGGTCCCTATTACATTTTTTGTTGTTTTATTAGTTATTTCTTTTGCCGTTGGTAAATGGTTAATAAAGAAAGAAAGAGACTACAAAGGATTCTAAGCCAATACATAAGTATCAATAAGTAGCTGTAGATTGCTTATTGATACTTATCAGAATACACCTTCTTCTAAGTGTAGTATTTTTTTTGCAGGTAATTTCTTCGTGAGGAGACGTGCCACAATACTGCTTCTTGTACCATTCGAGCAAGCAACGATGATAGTATCATAATTGCTTAATTCTTCGAGCCTTTCTGTGATTTCGTGCGGTGGGATATTTATACCCCCAATATTAAAATCAGCAAATTCCCATATTTCCCGAACGTCTAACAGTAGCGTTTTAGGTTTAGCAAGGATTGTGTCAAGGTCTTGCTGAGATATTTCGGTGAAGTCAGACAATTATTTTATTTCTAATTCTTTCTTTACTTTTTCAACAAAAGCCACGGAAACGCCTACTAAATGAGCAATTTTTTCTGAACTAAAGTCAGAATCTCTTAAAAGGGCTACTACAAAAGAATATTCCTTTAATTCGGCTTCTTGTTCGCGGCCTTGTTTCTCCGCCCTATTGATTAAAAATTCTTCGATTCCCATAGTGATAGATTTTCCTGTGAGTAACTCAATTTCTTTATCAAATTTAATCATAGTTTCTTCTTTATCAAAACGAATATGATATTTCAGAAAGTTCATTAAGGCTCTTATTTTTTCTTTTGAAAACTGTTTTTGCAAAAGCATTTTTGCCAAATCAAGTTTTAATTGAAATAATTCTAATTCATTGATTTTCTTACTCTTAAGAGCAGTTTTGACAGCTAAAATAACAACAGCAAAGGGATTATTGTTATTAAGTAGTTCCTGCTCGTTCTGCTCAACTATCTTATAAATATTGTATTCATAGCGAATACTTGTGCCTAAAAAAGACCGTTCAAACTTATCGGGAGAGAGTCTGAAACTATCATCCGTAAAAATGGCAAATGCCGTTATAGGCTTATTGTATTTATCAAGAATGCGATAGTAATAAGTAAACATTCGTTCAGGGAAATGAATGTCTTTATAACCCTGTACTTCTATATGCACCAGAATCCACTCTTCTTTGCCATCCTTCATGAAGACTTTTACTAACTTGTCAACATATCTTGGCGAAAAATTGTCATTTTGAGGAGGGAAAAGTTGTTCGAGCTATTTGTCCAGAAACTCAAACCCTTTTTCCATAGCGAAAAGCTCATCAGCCTGATGAAAGAAAAACCTTAGAAAGTCATCAAAAATATCTTCTATGATTGCTTTCCAAAGCGAATCATCAGGCTTGAATTGCTTCCGATTAGGCATACAACGCGTCTCTCTGAGATTTTACTTTCTCGTTAGTCAGATAATCATCAAAATCCATCAGTTTATCCAGACATCCCTTAGGAGTTAATTCTATGACACGTGTGGCAACAGTTTGTGTTAACTGATGGTCATGACAGGTAAAGAGAATATTGCTCGGAAAATCTTCCATGCCTTTGTTCAGCGCCTGAATTGATTCAAGGTCTAAGTGGTTGGTAGGCTCATCGAAAAGCAGTACATTGGCACCGGAAAGCATCATTCTTGAAAACATACAACGTTGTTTCTCGCCTCCTGACAATACTGTACATTTTTTCAATGCTTCTTCACCAGAGAACAGCATTCTGCCCAGAAAACCTCTGATAAAAGTCTCATCTTTTTCGACAGAGTACTGACGCAACCAATCTACCAAATCAAGGCTACCATCAGAGAAATACTCGGCATTATCATTAGGCAGGTAAGCGTTTGTGATAGTAATACCCCATTTGAATGTACCGCCTGTTGCCTGTCTTTCACCCATCAGAATACCGAATAAAGCCGTTACAGCCAATCCGTCTTTGCTTAGAAATGCAATTTTTTCGTTACGACTTACCTGAAAACTAAGGTTTTTGAACAGGTAAGTGCCATCATCCAATTTATAACTCAGGTTTTCAACTAATAAAATCTGGTCACCTACCTCACGCTCAGGTTTAAAACCTATGTATGGGTATTTGCGTGATGAGGGTTGAATTTGCTCAATGTTCAGTTTCTCAATCATCTTCTGACGGGCAGTAGCTTGTTTTGACTTAGCCACGTTAGCAGAGAAGCGGCGAATGAATTCTTCCAGTTCTTTCTTTTTCTCTTCTGCTTTTTTGTTCTGGTCGGCTTTCTGACGCGCAGCTAGCTGACTTGACTCATACCAGAAAGAGTAGTTACCACCGTATAAAGTGATTTTCTTATAGTCAAGGTCAGCAATATAAGTACATACGTTATCAAGGAAGTGACGGTCGTGAGATACTACAATAACTGTGTTTTTGAAGTTCATCAGGAAGTTCTCCAGCCACAAAATCGACTCAATGTCCAGGTTGTTGGTAGGCTCATCTAATAGTAGAATATCCGGATTGCCGAACAATGCCTGGGCCAACAAAACCTTTACCTTATCAGTAGGGTTCATATCAGCCATTATGTTATAATGCAATTCTTCTTTAATACCCAGACCTGATAATAATGAGGCCGCATCTGACTCTGCTTCCCAGCCGTTCATTTCTGCAAACTCTGCTTCCAGTTCAGCAGCACGGTTGCCGTCTTCTTCCGAAAAGTCGGGCTTTTCGTAAATGGCATCTTTTTCCAGAATGATTTCAGATAAACGCTCATTGCCTTTGATAACTGTATTCAATACAGTTTCGTCGTCAAAAGCATTCTGGTTTTGTTTCAGAACAGACATCCTTTCACCCGGATCCATACTTACATTACCCGAAGTAGCGTCTATTTCACCTGAAAGTATTTTTACAAAAGTTGATTTTCCTGCGCCGTTAGCCCCAATAAGCCCATAAACGTTGCCGGGAGTAAATTTTAGATTAACCTCTTCGAAAAGTGTGCGCTTTCCGAAACGAAGCGAAATATTTGAAACTGTTAGCATTTATATCAAAAAAATTAATGATGTCTAATATGATTGGATACTTGATAAAATTCTAAAGAATGCCCTCGTCAGCAAAGCTGAAATACCCGTTATCACCGAAAATCAGGTGGTCAAGTATGGGAGTATCTAACAGGCGCCCGGCTTCTTTTACCCTTTTGGTAAGGTCTTTGTCCGCCTGACTGGGAGTCAGATTACCCGAAGGGTGATTATGCACTAAAATAATGGCAGAGGCCAGGTATTCGATAGCACTCTTGAAAATTATCTTAGGGTCGGCTACTGTACCTGCCACACCGCCGATACTCACCTGAAAAGGCCGGATAACCTCATTAGCACGATTGAGTAATAAAACCCAGAATTGCTCGTGCGATAAGTCCATCAGATAGGGCCGGATAACATCATAGGCATCGGCCGACGAAGTTATTTTCGCTTTTTTAAGCACCTCACTTTCTTTCCGTCTTCGTCCTAATTCAAGGGCTGATGCTATTGAAATTGCTTTGGCATCGCCTACTCCCTTAAACTTCATCAGGTCACTAATGCTTAGCTTAGCCAGTTCGTTGAGGTTATTACCCACGCTATGAAGTATCATTTTAGATAAGTCGACGGCTGATAATTCTCTTGTACCGGAGCCAATTAGAATGGCGATTAACTCGGCATCTGAAAGGGCTGCTCTGCCTTTGAGCATCAGTTTTTCTCTCGGACGATCCTCTTCAGCCCAGGAAAGAATATTGTTCATGAGTTCTGGTTAGATTATAGCATTGTATTTTTACACAATACTAAACAAAAAATGCCCACGGAGGCGTTTCCATGAGCAAAATATTGTATCTCACACCAATTATGCTAAAGCACTGATGTGTTTCGCTAAACCAGATTTCAAGTTAGCTGCTTTGTTTTTGTGGATAACGTTTTTACGCGCTAATTTATCCAACATCGAAGCGGCTGATTTAAACAACTCTGTTGCTGCTACTTTATCTGTAAGCGCACGAAGTTTTCTAACAACAGTACGAGTTGTTTTGTGTTGGTAACGATTTCTCAAACGCTTTGCCTCGTTCGCTCTGATGCGTTTTAATGCCGACTTATGATTTGCCATTTTATTTTAAAAGATTTGTCTGTTCTTTCTTAGAATTCCAATTGAGGGTGCAAAAATAAGAATTTTATTAATAAGTACAAAACAGAAATTCAAAAATATAATGATTTTCTCTGTTTTAGTATCTTTAACAAATGGTACTACCTTGCTTGTCATAAAAAAAGCACGCTTTCCTGCGTGCTTTTTCTGAATATCCTTTGATAAACAGAGCTAAGAATTATTTTATCTCTGAGTTAATAACCAAAACTTTTTCCCAATTGGATGCATTTGTTTTTTCAAATGATTTGTATTGGGCACTCTGACGGAATTTCTCTAATTCACTGTCAGTTCTGAAAGTTAGATAGTGCATCACGTCGTATTCTGAGCTTGAACCACTTTCTGAAATAGTGTTTCCTGCAGAGTAAGTAACGATTTCAGGTAATTCGCGTTTCAAATCCTGAAATTGTTCTAAATGCTTTTTAATTGCCTCAGCCGAAGTTCCTTCTTTGAACTTGTAACAAACAATGCTTTGCTTTTGTGCCTTAGGTAAAGTGTAGGCTGAACCGTAAGCTACCATAAGGAATGCAAAAACTCCTAAAGCAATTGCCGGCAATAAATATCTCAATAACGATTTTTTTTGTGTCTGACTCATTTTCTTTTTCCGAATAATATTTTGTATAACGATACAAATGTAAGAAAAATTATTTAAATCATTGCATTTTTTCAAGAAAATATTTTATTGATTTTATAATTTCTTAATATGGCAGAATAATATTCTGTTTTTGGTGTGTATTGCAGAATCTAAGAAAAAGTAGAAAAATAGTAAAATGCGAAGAATAGGTTTGATTTTCGTAGATTTTTTGGATAAAAATGAAAAATCTCAAATTTCGAGGTGCAAAATTTGAGATTTTAAAAAGAAAAATTTTATTTTTTGTGATTTTGCGGGTGTAGATTTACTTTTTCAGGTTTTTGCCTTATAAAAAAATATTATTTTGCGATTTTATAGAAAGGATAAAACAGCTTTTTTTACTTTTTCACCTTCACAGCCCGGGGCAAGGTGTCCGCAGTCGCTTGTTAACTCTAAATAATTTGTATTCAATGCTTTAGCAAATTCCATCGCAGCGTGCGGATTTACCATTGCATCTCTTGTAGCTGCTATCACAAGCACCTTTGCTTTGATGTATTCTTGCATGTCAGTTAATGATTTTCCGGAGGTCTGATAAATATCCTGTGAGAGCATTGCTTTAATCTGACAAATCCAGTTTTCCGGATTATTGCCTTTCACATAATCATCCCCGGCTTTTTGCATTTTAGGGTATGCATTTTCAGATTTTTCGGTACGAACATAAAAATCAGGTGTGGCTAAGTTCAGATTATGCACAGTGGCTACTTGTCGCATAGCATTTTTACGGGCAACCGGATTTTTGCCTGCCTGCTCAATAATATTCCACTCTGTTTTCCAGAGCAATATATCGTAATATGATTGTTTGGGTGTTCCTACAATCGGAATAGCTTTTTCCATAAAACCGGGATAATCCGCAAGCCATTCAAAGGTTTGCATAGCGCCCATTGAAATACCCATTACGGCATATAAATGATTAATCTGTAGTTTTTTGGTTAAAAGGGCGTATTCTGAATTTACCATGTCTCTGATGGTAATATCCGGAAAGCCCGGTGTATTGGAAGGAGAAGAAGAAATACCATTACCTAATGCATCGACCAGAATCAGATAGAATTTAGTAGTATCCACCATTGTTCCGGCATTGCCTATCAGGTTTTCACTTTTACCACCAAACCAGGTCGGAAATAAAATTGCATTACTTTTTTCGGTATTTAATTGTCCGAAAGTGCGGTAACCAAGTTTGCAGTTTTGGATAGTTTTACCCCCCTGGGTTTTAAATTGACCAATTGAAGCAAATTTCAGGGTATTCTGAGCAAAGATTTGGGTACTATAAAAACAAAAGAGAAACAGAATGTTTTTCATTTTAATGAAATAGGTATAATATTAGGGTAATATTTAAAACTGATGCTAATGAAGCAAATAATACCTCCTTTTGCAAGACTTAGAAAGAATTTAAGAACACTAAATCTATTGGCATTAACTCTGGCATTACCAATTATTTGCTCCTTTTCTATTAGTGGAAATCCTCTAATGAAAAGTCAGCGTTCACTCTGGCAGCGTCCGTTGTGGGAGCGTCCACTCTGGCAACGTCCGTTGTGGGAGCGTCCACTCTGGCAACGTCCGTTGTGGGGATTCTTTGCGCATAAGCGGATTAACCGTTTAGCTGTTTTTACCCTGCCTCCTGAAATGTTTGGTTTCTATAAGAAAAATATTGATTACATTACCGAAAACGCCATTAATGCCGATCAGAGACGTTATGCCATGAAGGCAGAACCTCCCCGTCATTTTATTGATTTAGATAATTATACTGATTCGGTCAAAAGACAATTGCCTAAGTACTCCTGGAAAGAGGCAGTAGATAAGATAGGAGAAGACTCACTCTATGCACATGGAATTGTTCCGTGGTATATCAATTCTATGAAGTATCAGCTGACAGAAGCATTCAGGAAAAGAGATATTAAACAAATATTGCGCCTGTCGGCAGATATAGGGCATTATATTGCTGATGCCCACGTGCCATTGCATACAACCAAAAATTATAACGGACAATTGAGCAACCAGATTGGGATTCATGGATTCTGGGAGAGCCGATTGCCTGAAATTTTCGCCGAAAACTATGATTTCTTTGTTGGCCAGGCCACTTATGAAGAATTTCCTCAGAAAAGAGCCTGGGAATCGGTAATCAAAGCCAATGCGGCTTTAGATTCGGTATTGGTATTTGAAAAGGAACTAAGTGGTCAGTTTACAGAGGATAAGAAATATAGTTTTGAAGAAGTAAATGGGATTATTACCAGAGTATATTCTAAAGATTTTTCGACAAAGTATCACCAGATGCTTAAAAATCAGGTAGAGCGCCAGATGAGGGCTTCTGTGAAAATGATTGGTGATTTCTGGTTTACCTGTTGGGTAGATGCAGGCCAGCCCGATTTAATGCCACTCAAAAAATATGAGCCTACAAAAGAAGAAGAGGAACAGGAAAAAGCCCAATGGCTAAGAAGAATTTTTGATGCCAGGAAAGAGGGAGATAATTGATTTTGTTTATTTTTTGCAGAGACGCAACATTGGCGTCTCTGCAAAAAATAAACCTCTATATTCTAATAAACAACTTCTTATTATACATCCATTTCAGTATAAGCCAGTCAAGTAAAAGGACTAAAGCGCCATGGACCAGGGTTTGGTATGGTTCACCGAAAATAGCTGCATAGTTTTGTCCCAGATGCGTTTTTAATGAATTTGATATAAAAGAATTAAAACCATCTGCAATCACATAGGCGGCAATTGAGTTCATGCCAATCACTGTCAGGAAAAAGAACCAGTTGCGTTTTTGTAAAACATCTACTGTCCAGTAGAAAAACGCCAGGAACAGAAAACACCAGCCGCCACTAAAAAGAACCCAGGTGGGTGTCCAGATTCTTTTTACATTCGGGCATATACCTGACCAGTTCAGAAGCAAACCCAGCACAAGCCCTGAGATACCTAAAATCACAAATGTCTTAATCTTCTCCTGGGGTGTTTTATCTGATTTCAGGAAATTCCCGGCAATTAAACCCAATAACATTGTACCTAAAGTAGGGATAAAACTCAGAGTCGCATAGCCACCACCATTAAATAAGAAAGGCTTCTCTCTCGGAAAAAGATTCAGAAACCAGCGATCGAAAGCCCAGGCAAGGTTTGTGTTTTTGTTCCA
>CALRLS020000065.1:0-15843 GCA_943368815.1 Cyanobium sp. NIES-981 | reverse complement strand
ATTTAACTTTGTTAGAATAGCTTTCAGATTCTCTGCTGATCGTTTAGGTGTGGGCAACTCATAAATCTTGTCTGACTTCTCCACTCCCGCCCTATTATAAGCAAAAACAGGCGCAACCCCCGCCAATTGTTCAAGTACAGTATCCCAGCTTCCAATGCCTACTCCCATACCATTTTCAAAAATTAATATCGGGGCATCAGCCTTGCGTGTTTCAAGTCCTTTGGTGTAAACAGCAAAGTTCTTTCCGTTTACATTAACCAGTTTTTCCTGGGCATGTGTAGTAAATACACTCAGAAGAATAAGAAAACCTATTAATCCTTTCATTGCTTAAGTTTGGTTGAATTATTAGCAAGATATTAAAATATTCATTGAATCCTGTCCGGCAAAAGACACTTTATATCAAAATATTATCAATTTAGGAAAAGCATGGCTCCATTCTATCCCAATTCAATCGTTTTAATCACATTTTTATAGGATTATTATTGTTTCTTTTTAAATTTAATGGATAAAACGATGCGCTTTTGATTCTTTAAATTGAAACCTTTTACACCTATTATATACTTTTTTTAATCTAAATTACCTCCCATGAAAAAGTCACTACTATTTTTATTACTTGGCACATGTTGCTTAAATTTCAGTTATGCTCAATCCGATGATAAAATTGTATTGGGTAAAAACGATAAAATCTACTCAAAGATATTGAATGAAGAGCGTCGCATTATGGTTTATGTGCCTGAAAGCGGTGCGGATATTTATTCTAAAAAAAGGTACCCGGTTGTATATTTATTAGATGGTGATGCTCATTTTTATTCGGTTGTGGGCATGATTCAGCAATTGAGCAGTGTGAATGGCAATACTATTTGTCCGGAAATGATTGTCGTCGGGATTCCGAACACTAACCGCACAAGAGACTTAACTCCTACGCATGTTGATGTTGACCTGCCTTATATGGATAGCACTGCTACGAGACCTTCGGGTGGCGGTGAAAAATTCATGGCTTTCATAGAAAAAGAATTAATGCCACATATTGATTCATTATACCCAACACAAGCCTATAAAATGCTGATTGGACATTCTTTCGGAGGCTTAACAGTAATGAATGCATTGATCAATCATACCAATTTATTCAATGCTTATGTTGCCATAGACCCAAGTATGTGGTGGGACAAGATGAAATTTCTGAAAACCACTAAAAAAGCCTTGACAGATAAAAAATACAAGGGTGTATACTTGTATTTAGGAATAGCCAACACGATGTCTGAGGGCATGACAGTGGCCGGACTTCCTAAAGATAAATCACCGGATAATAATCATATCCGGTCTATTTTTGAATTAGACAGGCATCAGAAAGCAAATCCACAAAACCAGCTAAAATACAAAAGCAAGTATTATAATACTGACGACCACAGTTCAGTGCCTTTGATAACTGAATACGATGCCCTGCATTTTATCTTTAGTTATTATCCAATGAAGTTTAGCAGTAAGGATTATAGTGACAGTACAGCTGCCTCAATAAGCAAATATCAAAAACACTATGAGCTAGTTTCTAAAGAATTCGGTTATCCCGTAAAGCCTGATGAAAACTTAATTAATAGTATGGGTTATCAGGCGCTTTATCAGAAACATTACCGGAAGGCGGAAAGTTTTTTCAAGATGAACGTGGCCAATTATCCCGAAAGTTATAATGTATATGATTCTTACGGCGATTATTTTGCTACCAGAAAAGACACTGCTAATGCTATTATTCAGTTTAAGAAGACTCTTGCAATTAAAGAGGTTGTTGAAACACGAAAGAAGTTAGAAGAACTGACCAGGAAATAGTCACATTTATGTGATAATCCTTTAGAAAATATACTACCCATGAAAAAAATACTCCTATTATTTACCTGTTTCCTTTTTATCATTAAAAGCTACGGACAGGCCAATCAAACGCTGGTTGATGCTACCAATCAGTTTCTGACTACGCTTAATGCCGACGAATTGAAAAAAACGGTTTTTACTTTTACAGATACACTGCGCTATAAATGGACAAACCTGCCTGTAGGTTTAGTACCAAGGCCGGGTATTCAGTACGGCTCTCTTTCGGATAATAGCCGTCTGGCGTTTCATCGGGTGCTTTCTGCAGCGCTTAGTTCACAGGGTTATCTGAAAACCACAAGCATTATGGCGCTGGATGACATTCTGAATGCGCTTTATCAGGAGAGTTTTGATAAGGGACGAATAAATGAAAGCGTGCTTAAAATGACTCAGGGTCTGAAATGGAGCCATGGGAATTATTATATTTCTATATGGGGTAAACCGGAGTTGAACAGCGTGTGGGGTCTTAACTTTGGCGGGCATCATCTGGCGCTCAATATTACTTCAGACGGCAAAAAAGTTTCTATGTCGCCCTATTTTATTGGCACTGACCCATCAGAGGTAAAATTTGGCAAATATGCGGGTTTAAGGGTATTAAGTAAGGAAGAAGATTTTGGTTTTATGCTTATCAATTCTCTTTCTGACACTCAAAAATCAGCAGCTATTCTTAAACAAACCGTTCCGGAAGATATTATCACCTCGCCTCAGGGTAGCCAACGTATTAATAATTATTACGGCATTGCAGCTAAACAATTTGACGATGCCCAAAAAACTATACTCAAACTACTCATTCAGGAATACACCCATAATTTTGAGCATCAGAAAGCCCATCACCTTATTGAAAAAATCATGCAATCCGGTATCGAAAAAGTATATTTTGCCTGGGTTGGTAGCCTTGATAATAATAAACCCCACTATTATATCATCAACGGGCCGGATTTTCTGATTGAGTATGATAACGTAGGATTTGGCAAAGACGGCAATCATATTCATGCCATATTAAGAGAAAAAGGCAATGAATTCGGAGAGGATATATTAAAACAACACTACCTGCAATCGAAACATTAAACAATTTTCGCTTTCCATAGTTTAGACAAATGGCATATTCCCGTAATTGATACTTCTTTCATAGCGGACTAAATTTGTAATAAAAATACTCTGTCATGAAAAACTTACTACTCATTGTATTTTTGCTTGCATATTCTCAATTATTCGCGCAATCACTTACAATTTTACCCACCTCAACTCCTACCGAAAGTATATTAAGCTTAAAGAAAAATGGTATTGGTTTAGACCACCGCAACAATGTTGGTTCTGTTGGGGTTGGAACCTACGCAGGCGCTACAGAAGGCTTTGTTCAAACCCATACAAATCATCCGCTGGCATTTTCGACCAATGATTCAGGTGTACAGATGATACTCAAAACCAACGGTTTTTTTGGTATCGGCACAGACAGCCCGCAATACTTATTAGATTTAAGCCAAAGAGCCAGAATACGAACAAGTGGCAACACGGCTGGTATCTGGTTTAGTAAAACCAATAACAATCTAAATGAAGGTGCCTTTTTCGGCAATTTAAATGACACACAAACGGGTATCTATATAGGAAACAGCTGGCGTTTTAGTTTAAGTGATGCAGGCCTTGTAAATATTCCGAATCTGGCAGGAACAGGTACCCGTAATGTTGGAGCCGACGCTAGTGGCAATCTGATTGCCTTAGCAGCCCCGAATGCCAGTACTATTGGCTTTTCGGTGGCTTTAAACTCACCAACTTATGTGGAAGTGGCCGGTGACGGTCAGGTTACCTATGTTTCCGGCAATACTGAATACAATATCGGTAATGCCTGGAATGATGGTACCTTCACGGCTCCTACTGCTGGCCTGTATCATTTCAGCACAAAAATAGTATGGCAAGGCAATGCAAATGGAGCCAGAATTAGCTGGATTAGTAAAAATGGCATAAATATTAAAGGTACTTATAACACTCCACCGGATGCAAATCCTTTTCGGCAACAATATACTACAACACTTTATCTGAACGCAAACGATTTTATTAACTTTAAACTAGCTCAATCCTCAGGCAATTTCCTGCAAGCCGCAGGCGACTTTTTAGACACAACAGTTTTCAGCGGATTTAAGGTAAACTAATAAACTTATTTATGTAAACATTTAAAGAAATTCTATAAATATTTTTCCATATCTGATATTTATGGTAACTTTTAAGTCTAAACACTAAGTCATAACCATAAACCCTTCAGAAAATGAGCTTAATTATTACCATCCTTGTCGGAGCCGTTGCAGGCTGGCTGGCAGACCTCGCATTTAAAAGTTTCAGTTTATCGCTATTGTATCAGATACTTCTGGGTATTGCCGGAGCATTGGTAGGCAATTGGCTACTGGAAGGTGAACTTAAAACGATGTTAGGTTTACCCAGTATCATAAGCCGCATTATAGAAGCGTTTATTGGTGCATCGGTTATTCTGTTGATAGTAATGCTCTATAGAAGATATACCAAAAAAGCGTGATAGACGTGAATCGTCTTAGCCTCTGCTAATAGCCCGAAGCTTAGACGGTTTATTCTTCGTATTCAATCTTTATCAACTGTTTAGAAAACTGGCTCGTACTATTACCTCTATTCATCAATGTTTCATGTACTTTATAAACTTCGGTTGGCAGTTTAAGGGTATTATATTTATAGGTATAAGTAGTTATGGTAGACTCTCTCATTTCTCCCTGAATAGTTCTATTGAATTGGGTAATTTTCAGGACATTCCGATTTGAGTAGTTGAGTAAAGAACTGACTATCATATCATCATAGTGCTGATAAGGGTAAATCACCGGATATTCCGGTACAACAGGCTTATTATTCTCATCAAAGCTGATTGTGTTGTATAGATTATTAAAATTGCTGAACAAAATTATCTGTCAGCCGGATGTCTGAATTTATCTACAGAATCTGTTTTCTGCAACCCTATCTTGAAACTCAGGGCCTTTTTCCATAACAAGATGCTCTTTCTCCGTTAAAAATTAGCAGAAATATGGACTAACAAAATTTATTTTTTAACAAAAGTATCCATATTCTGCTTTTTATAAAATAATATCTGGTGATACGCTTAATAAATATATATATTTTAAAACAAGTGTTATATTTGTTTCCAAACTTTCACCCAATGTCCAATACTTTACTTTGTTTACTGATAGATGATGATCAGGATGATCAGGAAATCTTCACTTTAGCCTTAGAAGAATCCGGTCTGAATATGCGATGCACAACTTGTAACAATGCCATCGACGCTTTAAAAAGACTAAAAAAAGATACTACTTTTTTACCTGATTATATTTTTCTTGATTTAAATATGCCGCGTATCAATGGCATACAATTACTCACGGAAATTAAGAAAATTTCTCACCTTGAAAACATACCTGTCGCAATTTACTCTACCTCTTCACACCCTAGCGATAAAGAAGCAACCCTGAAATTAGGAGCCTCTGCTTTTATCACTAAACCATCAGACATTAAAGAGCTTTCGTATTTATTAAAATATTTTTTCCAAACTCATTTCCAACCTGCTTTTGAACAAGCAACAAACGCCAGCAATTAGACTATGAAAAATGAAGCCGTAAAAATTATCAAAGCAAAGAAAAAGTATATTCTTGAACAGTGGTTTAAGAATCAGCTGGAAAATGATGGTTTACGTGATGATCTGATAACGAATGAAGACCAACGCGCACAGTCTGAAGAATTAATTAATTCATTTGCCGCAATTTTGTCAGACAGCAATTTTGATAATCTTCAGTCAAGAGACTTTGAAAAAATTGAGGATATACTATCAGGCATTGCTATTGCAAGAGCAAAAAAAGGATTTTCTCCGCGTGAGACAGGCACTTATGTATTAAGCCTGAAAACAGCTCTTTTAAAGACATTATCAGAAGAAATCAAAGACTCTTCAGTGTTATATACTGATAGTATGCAAATCAGCAGCCTGTTTGATAATTTCAGTATTATTACATTCGAAACTTTCATTAAGGGAAGAGAAGACGTGATTCTGCGTCAGACAGACGAAATTACCGAAATATCTACGCCTGTGATTAAAGTCTGGGACGGAATCCTGGCATTACCGATTATTGGTACATTAGATAGCGCACGCACGCAGATAGTAATGGAAAATCTCTTGCAGGAAATCGTAGAAACGAGCAGTTCGATTGCGATTCTTGATATTTCAGGTGTGCCTGCCATTGATACATTAGTTGCCCAGCATTTAATAAAAACAGTAAGCGCTACACGTCTGATGGGTGCCGAATGTATCATTAGTGGTATCCGGCCTGAAATTGCGCAGACGGTTGTACATTTAGGTATAGATTTGTCTGGTGTTATCACTAAATCAACACTGGCCAGTGCATTAAAAACTGCCTTTAGTATATTAGAGTTTGAAGTTCGGAAAAAAGCTACTCCAAAAGTTTTATAACAGAATAACAGTAAGTATGGATAGAATACCTATTCTTAAGATGGGTGATTTTTTGCTAGTCACCATTCAGGTTGATTTATACGATCAGTTAGCTGAAACGCTTGAATCAGATTTAGTAAACATGGTCAGAAAATACAGCTCAAAAGGTGTATTGATAGATATATCAGCTGTTTCTATTATTGACTCATTTATGGGGCGTATTTTAGGAAACATCTCGATTATGTCGAAAATCATGGATGCAGAAACTGTAGTTGTAGGCATGCAACCTGCTGTAGCTATTACTTTGGTTGAATTGGGCTTACCTTTAAAAGGCATCCATTGCGCTCTGAATGTTGAAAGAGGAATGGAATTATTACGTTCTAAAATACTTCCTGATATTCAACACGAAGAAGATGATAGTGACACTGAATAAAGACGTTGTTAAAATAGCACGCGAACAGGACACCATTTTTTTGCGTAACCGTGTGAAAGAATGGGCTACTAAAATCGGTATGGGTTTAGTTAACCAGACTAAACTTATTACCGCAGCAAGCGAACTGGTGCGTAATATGCTGAAATATGCCAATGGAGGTATTGTAAATATTGAGATTGTAAGCAAGGGCAGAGAAAATGGTGTCCGGCTGATTTTCATTGATGAAGGCCCCGGTATACCAGACATTAATCTGGCTATGAGAGACGGATTTTCTACAGGCAAAAGCTTAGGCTTAGGCCTACCCGGAACCCGAAGGCTGGTGAGTGAGTTTGATATTAAATCTGCTGTAAATGAGGGAACTACCATCAGCATAATTAAATGGAAGAATGGCTAATGATTTTTTCTTCAATTATAAAATTGAAGACCGGAGTTATGTATCTTTTGTAAAAAGAGAAATTCATAATTTAATTGCTAAGGCTGAGTTTTCTTCAACACGCGCCGGTGAACTCGACATTGTAGTGTCTGAACTCTTGTCTAACCTGATTAAACATGCAGGAAGCGGAGAGATATTTTATAGATTAAGCGAGGAAGATAACAATAAGGCTTTTGAGATTTATTGTATAGATAGTGGCCCGGGTAATAATAATATTGCCAAAATGATGAAAGACGGCATGTCTTCTTCAAACACACTGGGGCATGGCTTAGGCGCAATAGAGCGATTGAGTAACTTTTTTCAGATTTACTCAATGGCCAAATGGGGAACAGTGGCTTATGTGAAAATACTGATGAATGAGCCTGCTAAAAAAACCACTCCGGCCAGAAATACGATTCATCTTGATGCATTGCAGGTGTGTATACCCGGTGAGGAAATATGTGGCGACGGGTATCATATAAAGAAAACCGGTGATGAAACACAGATATTTTTAGGAGATGGCCTGGGTCATGGCCCTAAAGCACACGAAGCTGTTGCAACCGCCATTGACGCATTCAAGGCGTGTGAAGAAACCGACCCGGTAGATATTCTGCGTTATATGCATCAGAAAGTCAAAAAGACACGGGGTCTTGTAGGTAGTATTGCCAGTTATCATCATCTCAGAAAAGAATGGAAAACCTGTGGTGTCGGCAATATAACTACCCGATTCTATGAAGGAATAAGCTCCAGAAGAGTGATGTGCCATAATGGTATTATAGGCTTGAATATTCCCGCGATTATGAATACACAGGTGATTGCCGATACTAATTACCAGCATATTATTATGTTTTCAGACGGTATACGCAATCACTGGGAATTAAGTCAGTATCCCACAATTTTAAAATATGCTTCCCCTATTGTGGCCGCCGCTATTTTTAAAGATAATGCACGTGGAACTGACGATATGACGTTGTTAATAGGAAAGGTAAATTAGTTACGCCCATGGAGGAAATCATAAGAATAAATCTGGACAACGAGATGGACCTTATCATCGTTCATAAAAGAACCATGAGGCTCGTTGAATTATGTGGACTTTCTATTGCCGCCCAGACTACTTTTGCCACAGCGGTATCTGAAATAGCCCGAATTGCTATCAGCTATGGCGATAAATCTTACATTATTTTAGGCATCAACTCTCTGCGCTTAAATCAGAAAGAAATTGTAGCTACTATTCATGATAAAGTAGACCTGAAAGCCATTAATTCCGAAGCTTATTCTTATGCCAAACGCTTATTAGGCGATATTGAGACTTCCTACAAAGATTATTTCCATCAAACCACCCTTAGATACAGGGTTCAGTTTGGAGGTATTCTTTCCAAAACTAAAATTGATTCTTTCAAGGAATACTTCAGGAATGAGCCATCCATTTCGGCCTATGACGAAATACGGAAGAAGAATATTCAATTACTTGAATTAATTGATAAATTGGGCGAAAGCGAGAACCGCTATCGCATGTTGAGCGATAATCTCCCGCTGATGATGTTTGTCATTAATAATGACGGGAAAATCAGCTATACTAACAAATGGCTGAAAGAGTTTATAGAGTCACAAGGTTTAGTCCCTACCAATATTTCATGGTTTTCCTTATTGCATCAGCCTGATTACAGAAGTTTTTATGCAGATTGGGCAAGAGCCATATTAACAAGAACAATTTTTAAAGCCCAGGGCAGGTTAAAACAAAAAGATAAGCTGATATGGCATCTTATTTCGATAATGCCTGTCAAAAACGACAATGATTTAGTAACCAACTGGATTGGCTTTTTTGTGGATATTCATGCCCAGAAAGTAGTCGAAGAAACACTTCGTGACAATAAGGCATTAAAAATGATTCAGCAGGAATTGCTTTCTCATCAAAAAGAACTTGAGGTAAAGAACACAACGCTTTCCAGACAAAATGATTTTATTGAAACCGTACTCGATTCGTCGGTAGACTATATTCTAGCCATTGATGCTGATTTCAATATCATCACTTTTAATCATTCTTACGAAGTACTGAGCGGTAGAAACAGAGATGAAGTGCTTGGTGAAAAAATAACAGATATTTTTCCTGAAATTTTAGAGAATGGTACCTACAAATCGTTAGAGGAAACCTTAAACGGAGTGCCGGGCCATAAACCTGTTTATCAATCATCTATTTCGCAGCGATTCTTTGAAGTATTCTATATCCCACTGTCGGACGAAACAGAACAAACCTATGGTGCAGTAGTAATAGGCCGAGACATTACAGACCAGATACAGCATGAATTCAAATTGAAATCAATTAACGAGGAATTGCTGCTGAGAAATAATGAACTCGAACAGTTTGCTTATATAGCCAGTCATGATTTGCAGGAGCCTCTTCGCAAAATAAAAACGTTCTCAAAGCTACTCGGTGATTCTCTGGAAATGAATGACAAACAAAGAGATTATTTTACCAGAATCATTAATTCGTCGAACCGCATGTCTAACCTGATTCGGGATGTGCTTGATTATTCACGATTATCAAGAACAGAAGAGCAATTTGCTAATGTCGATTTGAATGATATTTTAAATTCGGTAAAAGTAGATTTTGAATTATTGATTGAAGAAAAGCGGGCTATTATCAATAGTGAAATACTGCCTGCTGTGCAGGGTATTCCTTTACAACTAACACAGTTGTTTTATAATTTATTGGGTAATTCTCTGAAATTTTCTAAAGATTGGCCTATTATTACTATTACTTGCAGACAAATAACTGAAGAAGAAGTAAATAATATCATAGAGCTTGATGCCAACAAAAGCTATTATCTGATAGATTTTCATGACAATGGTATTGGATTTGAACAACAATTTGCCCGACAAATCTTTACTATTTTCCAAAGGCTTAACGATAAGCACTCTTATGCTGGTACAGGTATCGGCTTAGCTCTTTGTAAAAAGATTGTTGAAAACCATAGCGGACATTTAACTGCTACCAGCGCATTAGGAGAAGGCGCAACTTTTCATGTATATTTGCCTGTTTCAACAGCATAAAAGATTATACTTATACCCTCTTGAAAAACCGGGTTATTTTCTATCTGTCCAATGATGTACACATTCTTGATTTAGCCGGGCCTTTGCAGGTCTTTTATGAATCAGGCGAATATGGTATTCCTTATGAAATTCTGTTTGTTTCAGACCAGAATCAGAAACAGTTTTCGTCAGGGCTTTTTTCAGATAAGCTGATGCATTTTTCAGAAATCGAATTAAGAGGAACTGATATTCTGATTATTCCGGGATTTAATATCCCATCAAATATGGATGCCAATTCAAGCTTTGATGAGTGGCTCCTTGAAGCACACAAAAATAAAATAGCTATCTGCTCAGTCTGCACTGGGGTTTTTGCTTTGGCCAGAGCCGGAATATTAAATGGCCTTGAATGCACTACCCATTGGAAATATATAGAAGCCTTAAAAGAGCATTTTCCGAAAGTTCGAGTGCAACAAAATCGCTTGTTCGTAAAGGACGGTAATATATATACGAGTGCCGGAATTACTACAGGTATTGACCTGGCGCTATTCCTGATTGAAGAAAGGCACGGAGCAAAATTTGCCTATCAGTTAGCCAAAGAACTGGTAGTGTATTTAAGAAGAGACAGCGCAGATATGCAGGAGAGTATCTTTGTCCAATATCGTCAGCATATCAACTACCAGGTTCATGAAGTTCAGGAATGGCTCATTCATCATCTTAACCAAAAAACCTCAATTGAAGACTTAGCCGAAAAAGTAAACATGAGTCCGCGAAACCTCACCCGCTTATTTAAGGCTAAAACCGGGATTACCATTGGTGAGTACACAGAGAAACTCAGGGTTGAAAAAGCTCTCCAATTACTGAAAAGAAACGAAAAGATGGCTACCATCTCGCAGGAATGTGGCATCATTAATCCGCATCAATTAGTTACTATCCTTAAAAAACATACTGGCCATATTCCTAAAGAATTACGGAACTATTTAAATAAATAGCATCTGGAATTTGTCCTGATTCTGACTGTTCTTGTCCTTTCATTTTGTGCTGCATAGCCCTAAGTTTGCAGAAAAAAACATAATGAAAGCTATTCTCACTTATCTTCTTTTCTTTTCATCTGTACTAGGCTATGCACAAAAGTCAGGTACCGACCCATTTGTTTGTCCGCCTTGCAACAACGATTGTGACGCACTCAGTTTCGCCAAAGCAGGGAAGTGCCCGCATTGCGGCATGGAATTAATTCAAAAAAGTAAACTGCCAAAAAAAACCATGACAATCTGTTTCTATCTGCAGGATGGTGTAGAAGTACTCGATTTTGCCGGACCAATGGAGGTATTCTCTTATGCAGGAGCTAAAATCTTTACGGTTTCTAAAACCAAAAAACCTATCAAATCGCAGGGGATTCTGAAAGTAACGCCTGACTATGATATTACTGATGCTCCTGCATTTGATATATTGGCGGTTTTTGGCGGCAACGCCGGAAATGCCTCTGAAGACCCGGAAGTAATTGCCTGGATAAAGGCAAGAAAGCCAACTACAAAATATTATTTTTCGGTTTGTACAGGTGCATTTATATTGGCTAAGGCAGGCTTGCTAGACAACCTGACCGTGACTACTTTTCATGAAAGCATAGAGAGACTTCAAAAGGCCGTGCCAAGTGCCAGAGTTTTGCCCAACACACGTTTTGTAGACAATGGTACAATTATAACCACGGCCGGAATTTCGGCAGGTATTGACGGAGCCCTACACATGGTTGAAAAGCTTGCAGGAAAAGAATTAGCTAAAAGAGCAGCTACGTATATGGAGTATGATAAATGGGTACCTGAACAGGGGCTGATAATACCCCCCCGCCCCTAAAGGGGGTGCTAAGACAACAAAAAATAACCCCTAAAGGGGAGTGAAATTCAGCTATACTGTTTTCACTCCCCTTTAGGGGCTGGGGGTCGTTGTTATTACAAACTATTCGGGTCTCTATCACGGTTGCGTTCTCTTCCGTCAACATCTTCGTCGATTTCAGTACTTTCTGAATAGTCGGCATCCGTATTTTTGTTCATACCTTCTCTTTCGCCACGGTCCTGATCACGGCTTCTGCCTTCTTCTTCCTGGCCTGCGTCCCATTGGTCAGACTGACCCTGTTGGCCTGTGCTTGCATTACTTTGTTGGCCTTGTTGACCTACATTTCTGTTACCGGCTTGTTGGTTGCCTGATTGCTCACCTTGTTGTCCCTGGTTCCGGTTCTGCTGCCCTTGCTGGTCTTTGTTCATATTTGATTGCTGACCTTGCTGGCTTGTATTTCTATCGCTTTGTTGCTGGCTACCTGATTCGCCTTGATTCCGGTTTTCTTGTCCTTGCTGGCCCTGGTCTTTACTTGATTGCTGACCTTGCTGGCCCGTATTTCTGTCACCTTGTTGTTGGCTACCTGATTGACCTTGATTCCGGTTTTCTTGTCCTTGCTGGCTCTGGTCTTTACCAGATGATTGTTGGCCTTGTTGAGTAGTATTCCTATCTCCTGATTGTTGAGTCGACGTATTTCTTTCGTCCTCTCTTGGCTTATTTTCTTGACTTGCCATAATTTTAGTTTTTTTTGAGGTTAACAGATAATGAAGAAATGTATTTTCTCCTATTTATTCTCAAAAAAATTCTATGCCAGCCCTCAGATTTTCATTTAAAAAGGATTGTGATTTTTGGCGTGGCAAACAATCCTCAATTTTCTATATGAATGTGTAAATAATTAGGCAGTTTAGAATCATTCTATTTCAATCAGGTTTATCGATGGATTGGCTTACATTTTTATATCTATCCATTCATAATACACCGGGTTTTTCTATAGGAGACAATTACATGAACCACTTTATAGGCTGTTCGGGTTTTTCCAACAAAGATTGGAAAGGCTTCTTTTACCCAGATAATCTCCCGTCAAACGATTATCTGGCCTTTTATGCAGAACATTTTAATTCAGTAGAAATCAATTCTACATTTTATCGGAAGCCCACTGTTAAAACATTAAATAACTGGTATTCTCAGACACCGGAACACTTCGTGTTTTTTATTAAAATTCCGCAAACAATCACGCACATCAACCAGATGAAGAATATGCGCCAGGAAGTGGCAGAGTTTTGTAAACATATCAGCATAGGTCTAAAAGAGAAACTAGGGGGATTCCTGTTTCAATTTCCACCTTCTTTTATTTGTGACAAAGAAAATATCAGCAATGTACTGAATGGCCTTAACCAGCGATACACAAATGTGGTGGAGTTCAGACATAAGACATGGTGGAACGAGGCCGTCTATGAAATACTGAGAGAACAGGGGATTATCTTTTGTGGGGTTAGTATCCCAAAAGATATTCCGGAAGACCTTATAGTTAATCATCAGCATACGCTCTATTATCGGCTGCATGGAAAACCTATTCTGTTTAAATCAGAATATAGTGAAGAAGAGTTGCGGACATTAGCCGAAAAAATAAAAGCCAATGATAAAAACGCCTGTGTTTTTTTCAATAATACATGGGGTACCGCTGCCATAAAAAATGCTACATATATGAAAAAGCTATTGACAGATTCGTCTTATTCTTTATAATTTAGTATGTTGAGAATGATACACGCTAAGGTGAATGTCTAATTACTTAAACCTGTGCGTTTTAAAAATCTTAATAAACATCTCATCATCTTCCGGGTTCCATACATACAATTGGGTTCTATCCTGCTTACCCTGTTTAAAAATTAATGCGGATAGTTTAACGCCGACACCTGTAACGGTTTCTTTGGCAATAATAGCATCACAACCGCATTTTTTCAATTTTACTTCTTCATAATACGTGGCTTTTTCTTTATCTGCAGCACCACTGTACCAGCCATGGTCAAAATAAATCTTATCCTTACCGTTTTCATAATAACCTACATAACTATCAAAACCTTGTTGGTTCACCAATTTCCAATCAGCTGATGGGAAATTGATTGAAAAGGCCGGATTCTTTTCGTGAGAAATTGCCTCATTTTTAGGTAGAATCTCTGTACCACAGGCCAAGGTGATTAATATCGAAGACAAGATTAATAATGTATGTTTCATGTTTGTATATATTATCAGATAAAAAAATGCTAATCTTTATCTATGACGGTTTATTCATAAAAACGTTGGAATCGGTATTAAATCTTCACTTTTAGTCTTAATTCTATTCCAATTAACCATAAATAAATTGCCTCAATGTACGCAAGAACACTATGTTTCACAAAAACAATTATAACTAAGAGAAATCTCATTTTATTCATTCTGGTATTTGCCAGTTTTTCAGGCTTTGCTCAGTGCAATTTAGACTTATCTCTAACTTCATCAAAAACAGACTACCTCGACAGCACAGACGTGGTACAACGCACAGTTGACGAAAACACTACTATTGAAATCACAAAAACCCAAGCATTAATTTCACCGGGTACTAACAGCACCATGACCGGGAATATCAAATCGGTTACCTGCAATTGGGCCATAGCTTACAAAACGGTAAAAGTGTAATCAAAATGGAATTTGAAGACCCGTCAGGTAATGTAGGCCATGCTACTTTGACCATAGAGGGCAAAGGCGGACAAGTGACATTTATTATGACAATGGCCGAAAGGCCTAATATGAGAATCAGGGTTGTATTTGATAGTTTTAAAGAAAAGAAGTAACCGTCTCCTGTTTCACTGATCCTCTGGTATCCTATCGAAAAAGCCAAGGCTAAATAGGATGTTGATTAAGTTCAATATCCTATTTTTTTAATTAATTATTGTTTTACAATAATTAATTATACATTTGCAACGAATTAGGTTCAGTTATTATAAAATGAGAGCAATCTGCATTGTTCAAAAGCACCCGAAAAGGGAGCCTGGAATTGTATTGTCTAAAAAATCGATAAAATTATGAATCAGCTATCTCTTAAAAACATCAACAAAACCTACAGCAATGGCGTGAAAGCCATTGAAGGGGTAAGCCTTGAACTCAGCAACGGCATGTTTGGCTTATTAGGCCCCAACGGAGCGGGAAAATCTTCATTAATGAAAACCATCGCAGGCTTGCAAAGCCCGGATAGCGGCAGTATTACCCTGAATGGTGTTGACATTATAGCCGACACCGATTTCGTCAAAAAACAGTTGGGTTTCCTGCCTCAGGATTTTGGTGTGTATCCAAAAATATCGGCCTATGATTTACTTAACCATCTGGCCACATTAAAAGGAGTATCAGATAAGAATGCCCGCAAAGAGCAGATATTGGCATTGCTCGATAAAGTGAATTTGTATCAGCAACGCAACAAAGAAGTCTATACCTTTTCAGGCGGTATGCGGCAGCGCTTTGGTATTGCGCAGGCTTTGTTGGGGAATCCTCAACTGATTATTGTTGATGAACCTACAGCCGGGCTCGACCCCGAAGAACGCAATCGTTTCAATAATCTTTTGAGCGAAATCGGTGAAGATATTATCATTATTCTTTCTACGCATCTGGTAGAAGATGTTAAAAACCTATGTCCTAATATGGGAATAATGCATCAGGGCAGGGTAATAGCTCAAGGGAAACCGGCTCATTTTGTCAATTCATTGTCAGGAGCAGTCTGGAGAAAGACGATTGATAAAAAAGAAAGAACTGAATACGAGGAAAGTTTCAATATTATATCAAGCCAACTGACCGAGGGAAAACTGAGTATTC
>CALRLS020000064.1:0-15984 GCA_943368815.1 Cyanobium sp. NIES-981 | reverse complement strand
AAGAATATACCTTTCTTCTTATACAGACTTACTCAAATCTATGCTTAGTCACACCCATCCCACAGGTTTCAGGATTGATCCCGAAGCCTTCTCAAAATGAGAAGGCTTTTTTTATTCCCAAAGCAACAAATATGTTGCTTCTCCTATTTTGGATTTCCTTTTATTGGATACTCTTTTAGAAAGCTATTTTATACACTTTATCAAAAAAACTCAGAAATTACTTCGAATATCTTATTAAATATTTGTTTTGTAACCTAACAACTTATATCTTTATACTATCAAAAAAAACAGAATAAGTATAAATGTGAAGGAACAAATTAAACAGTACATTGCTACTCTTCTCATGGAGAGAGCGCACATTAAGCAAATTCTGAAAAATTTTGATGGTAGACTATCAGAAGACGACATAGATTTCTATCTTGAAAGTATATTAGAAATAGAAAAATTAATTGAAAAACTTAAAAAAGGGTTGGAATAAGCTCTTTTACTAAATTTGATAAGTATGGTAAAGACAACAGAAATCCTGTTACCAAATGGCCTTACCGTGGAGGAGGATATAAAAAGAATAGGAAAACTTATTGATGAAGTTAATGATTTTCTTGTTTTAAATGGTGAAACCCTCCCCCTTGATGAATGGTTAACTACTAAAAAGTATTGTGAACTCTTCGGTATACCAAATACCGAAACTGTTACAAACTGGATTAGGAGAGGCATTATTCCTCCTGAAAATGTAAAGGAGGTTGAGGGATTTAATGGGCTAAGGCTTATTAAGGCCATTCCTTACAAGGAATAGTTTTTATTTAGTTCTTTGACAATAAGGTCTCTAATCATGCGGGAGGCCTTTTTTATTAAATGCTAATAATAGTAATGAAAAACTGATAAAACTTAAAAGTGTAAAAGGAATAAAATATATCATACAACGCACCTCATTTATACAAGCCTTTCAATAACCACTCACTCCTTGTCCCCCGTTGCCTCAACCCCATACAATATTGCCTCTTCCAATACATCAAGGTCTATATCTTTTATGGTTTTAAACTTGATGCAATAGCCGGTTACACTGGCCTTGCCTAGTTTGGGTCCATACGTTTGCGTCAGGTATTTTTTATCTTCAAGACCCATTATATAGACTGAAATTCCGGTTGTGTTGGCACTTATGCCAATCTGAAAAAACTCTCTGGTTTTTCCGTTGGCATATTTTATTGTGTACGAGCCATAGCCTATATTGGGGTTACTGACAGTTTTATTATTGCTGTCTTTACCATCCTCAAACCATAATTTACATCCTGATAGGGCTTGTATTATACGCAGGTGTAAGGCTTGCATTTCACTGCGTTTTGGTTCAGTCTGGCTGGCAATATAGTTTTCGATTTGTTCCTGTACGTTCATATAAAGTATTGAATTTAGCTTAAAGATTTACTACCCAAAAGTATTACTAACTTTTTAGAATTAATGGGCTTAAATGCGACAATCTTAGGAGTGTAACACGCCAATCCATGCATTTTCGTGCATATTTGTATCATAGATTTCATTTGACCCGGTTCGACTGCCGCAGTTCTACTGATGCCACATTTTGCTTCTAATTCACTTTGTGGTTAAATGATTTTTTTGCACATTTAAATAATTGCGTCCTAAAGTGGACGATTTGTATATAATCAGGCCATAATACGTTATAATATCCATACAAGCCCAAATTCCAGCCTATGTTAAACAGAAATTTCGTTCCTTTTCCGACTCTTGTAACTGACAGACTTATACTAAGACAACCAGCGAGTTCTGATGCACCACAAATTTTCGCTCTACGGTCTGACGCTGAAATAAACAAGTATATGGGCAGGCAGGCAAGTAAAACGATTGATGAAGCCCGGAATTTTATAAATAGTGTTAATGAGAATACAATTACAAATAGCTCAATATACTGGGCAATAACATTCAGGAACAGCAATACTTTGATTGGTACGATATGTTTGTATGATTTTTCAGATGATGGGCATTGCGAAATCGGCTACGAAATGTTGACAGACTCTCAGGGAAAAGGTCTGATGTTCGAAGCCGCAAAAAAAGTAATTGATTATGCATTCAATACAATTAATGTTCAGAAAATTGCAGCATCGCTTCATAAAAATAATCAGCGTTCTATAAAACTACTAGAGAAATTATCTTTTGAAAGCGCCGATAAATTGAATGAAAATGAACCTGATTTAATAGCTTATTTCTTGATAAATACGATTGGTAGTTTCAGGTGGAAATTTAAGAACCTGTTTAAATTTTTTATTTCAATCGGACGCCGCACGGACGAAAATGAGTAGCGTCTCGCCATTTGCAGTGAATATGAATAAGTTTAAACAGGTTCACTGATTTGAAACAGTTCGAAGGATTCTTTTCGACCACTTCATGCGAAGAACAAAGTATTATTTTGAATTGTTTGAAGTAAATTTACTGATAAGAATACCTACTAATACCACTGAATAAAATTGCCCTGCAATTCCGAAAAACGAAGTGATTAGTTTAGTATAATGTGTATTTGGTGTAATGTCGCCAAAGCCAATGCTTGTAAGTGTTATAGAGCTGAAATACACCAAATCCATATAAATTGAGGCTGGGCTTGTCAAATCAATTCCTTTAAAGGATTGAGGGTTCTGATAGACGAAAAATTGTAAAAGAAATGTGCTTATTTCTATCAACAAAAAATAACCACAAGCCGAAGCCGAAATAATATCGGTATTGATATAGCTTGGTTTGATTAAATATTCCAGTACTTCCCAAAAAATAAAAAGGAAGAAAACAACATAACCAAAATTCAGGAAAATAAAATAATAAGGATTATTGCCCCAAAAAGTTAAGCCAATTGGCAAAGCCAAAACAAGTAGAAAAAGTGTTTTCTGAATGATGTTTTTCCAACGCCCTTTTTCAATAAAAACCCCAACACTTGCAATGCCCAAAATAAGCATATTTACGGGCCAGATTACTTTTGTGTAAAAAGGTAAATCGTTTAAAAGTATGCCGATAAACAAATGCTGAATTAATGCAAGAAGCAATAATTCATATTTTCTGTTGCGTATGTAGTTTAAGATATTTTGCATTAATTGGCTTGCCCAATACCCAAAAGATTAATTTTTCCTTCGGCATTGATGTGAAATTTGAAATAGGTTATAAAATCGCCCCAACTTTCGGTCTGGAACTTACCTGTAATGTCAAGTCCATTATTTTCAACATTGTCAGTGCTTTTAAATTTTTCGTGTGCGCAAGCATCTTTTACAAATTTTGAAAAGTCTCTTGGTTTGCCATCGTCATACAATTTTTCATCAGAGGTGAAGTATGATCGAAATGTTTTGCTGTCGCCATGTGTCCAGTGTGACACACAACGTCTACGTATTGGCGATGATGGGGTATTTGAAATACGTCAGCCCTACATTTGTACAAATGCCCAAAAGAATTACAAGATTTGAGTTTATTATTGTCTGCCTCAGTATTGCCAATACAATGTTACTTGCTTTTTTTATCATTTTTCTTTCAATGCTTGAAATATTTTATCAAGAATAAAATAAGCTCTTGTATGAGGATACCAATTTCCATACGCACCAGAAGTCAAAGCAATGACCATATTTTCTTCGGGAACAACTACCAAATGATTACCACCATTTCCGGATGCCCATAGATAGTTTATTTCTCTGTTGCCAAACTTCCTTTTTGTTCTGTACCAAAGCATTCCATACCCGTCAGCCAAAGGATTATAGTCACCTATTGCAGAGGAATTTTCGCTCAATAACCTATTCATATAATCATAATCGGCTAACTGTTTGTTTTCCCATTTTCCTTTATTTGCAACCAATAAACCCAGTTTCGCAAAGTCCAACGTCGAAATGTAAAGGTTGCCAGCAGCACCCGTTTGATTAGCAGCATTGGTGTACCAGTAAAACTCTTTGATTTCCAAAGGGTCGAAAACTTTTTGCTTAGCATAGTCTCTTAGGCTCATACCCGATTTTTCTTCTATGATGGCTCCAATCAAAACAGCGTTGATGTCTGCATAGATCCATTTTTTTCCTGGCTCGATTGAAAGAGGAATACTTAATAAGTAGCTTAACCATTCGTCTTTTGCTATCCATTTTCCTTCGCTACCCATTGTTTTCGGATTATCCGAATCAGCATCTAAACCAGAAACCATGTTCAAGAGATGAATCAACTTGACCTTTTTATAGTCTTCGTGAATAGAAGGGTATTTTTTCTTTGGAAAGAAAGAGTAAACGTCTTGCTCTAAATTTTTTACCAATCCGTCTTTTATAGCTACGCCCAAAAGCAAAGCAGTTATACTCTTTCCAGCAGACCGAATATCGTGTATGTGATTACGCCAGAATGTATTATAGTAATTTTCCAATACAATTTTATTGTCTTTAATCACAATCAATCCTCTATAATCTCTTTGCTTAAATTTGGCAATCGTATCAGTAAGGGCACTAATAGAATCTTTTTCGAACCCAGCATTCTCCGGACTAACAGCAGGAATATATGGGATAGCTTTCATTTGTGCGTAAGTTGAGTACGATAGTACCAGAAGAAAAAGTGTCAAGAATTTTTGCTTCATATTTCGTGATGAGTTTAATGTCATTTTTGTTAGTTTCGGTATAAAATAGCAGATAAAGTTGAAGCATTGGTGTTACGGCGATTTTCACTACAAATGTTGATGCGGAGAACCAATGTTCGATTAACCACAAATGTGTCTGCGGAGCACTGCACCGCCACTTTTGCCAAACCCGTGTTATGTGCCGTATTTTTGCTTGTCATTAAAGTATTTTTCAATTTCTGTTATTGCGTTGTCAAGTCCGGTTTCGTTTCTAATTACTTGTCCAACCGCTATAACGTTGTTTTTGATTTAGTCTGTATGTGCAAGGCGAATAGCTGAAAAAAGTTTTTCTGCGTTAGCGACTTGACTGGAACATGAACACCTAACTTTCTATGTTCAACGATTTTTCCCCAAGTTGGTTGGTCTGTATAAAATGAAACAATGATTACTGGTAAATTGTGTCTAAGAGCATGTTTAAATTTTGTAATTCTGACTGTGCTGTGGCCGCCGAAAAGGACAGATTTTTCAGCTAGACAAGCGGCTGCCGCTGCGGGCGCATTTTGCAGATGTAGCCGTCGGACCTCCCTTTTAGTTTGCTGACGAATGATAACCGTATCAGGTGTTTCTATAAATTCTTCATCTAAAAATATTGCAGGTTTGTTTTTTGGGTAAAAATAGATTGCTTCCTCTGGTGTCGGAGTGTTGGAAACCGAACTTGATTTACCTCCCGATGTGTACAAATACCAGTATTCTTTGAAGAAGTGTTTCAGAGCGGAGTGTGGCGATTTCTTGAGTAGTTGATACATTTATTTGAATTGTCAAGATAAAGTCATACCAAATTGTCGATTTTACACGGTCGATTCATAGCATCCAACGTTTTGGGGCTTGGCGTTGTAGGGGAATTAAAAGCAGAAATGCTCATGTAAACACCGATGCCAAATATCCGTACAAATGTTCAATTAAGCACCTAAGTCCCTGTTAGCGATTTGTTGTTTTTGCTATTTTGTTGTCTGTAAATATTTTAAATAAGTATGACCTCTTTTTTCAGCAAAAGTGTCAAATGTAAACATTATTGAAGCCTGTATGAGTAAACCAATTCCGACTCCTTTTACAATTGGACTTTTCCAAAATGCAATTATACAAATTAGTCCAATTATAAATAGACCAATTTCTATAAGTTTAAGTAATTGGAAATTTGAAATGACTTTCTCCATTCTCGGCAATTCGTCAGTTTTCAATTTTGACGGTTCAATTTTGGCAAAATTGTTTACTCTAATTTTGTCTTTTGGTGTTCGCCAAACTACGCCAACACAAATAGACAAAAGCAGAATTGATATTGCAATAAAAGGATATGAAATGCCTTTAAATACACGTTCCTCTGTCTTGAAAAGTATATTGACAAACCCAATGAGATGAGCGAAATAATAATGCCTATTGAACATTGTAACCGTTCTCCTACAAAATATTTTTCTATGTTGTTCATTATTATGATTTAGCTTTTGAGATTGCAATTACCATTAAAATGCCGATAATATAGTGCGAAACGATAGCACTTATAACCGTTATTTGAGACAAAGAATTACTAAAAATCCCTTCATCTTTCATCACTAACCACATCACCCAGTCAATAGTAGCACTTGCTATTTGATAGAAAGCAAGTCCTTTCGCTACACCAATATGAGGATTCTTTCTAAATATCCATGCAATGTAGGCTTGTGTCAATAAGGCTAAACCAACGAGTTTTGTAATCCATTGTCCGTCAGCACTTAGAATCCAAAGTTGTTGGCCTAACTAAACTTGGGGGCATCATACCTGCCAAAAAGTAGCAAAATTCTAAAATTGCAACTGCTATAAAAAGAAATTGTAAATCTGTAATACGCTTCAGTTTGTATAAATATTTAATTGTTTCGGCAAAAGTATGTCGTACATTTGTAATCTACAAGTATGAAGTATGGTTCATACTTAATAAAAATTTGAAAATGTTTTAAAATGAAGTTAATAAGTCAATTGGCAAAAGAAACAGGCTTGCCTATTCATACCATTCGGTATTATGAAAATTATGGTTTATTCAAGGGTAAAAAAAACGAAGATGTAAAGTCCAACAATTATACTTACTATGATGATGAAATTGTTGAAAAACTCCAATTGATAAAAGAAGCGAAAGAAATTGGATTCACTTTGTCAGAAATAAAAAAGTTAATAGATTCTTGGCATAGTAAAAAACTATCCCCTGAAAAGAAAATTGAAGTACTTAATGATAAAATAATTGAAATTGATGATAAAATTCGTCAGTTGAAACAGGTCAGAAAATGGCTTGTCGAAGGAATTAAAGAAGTCAAAAACAATGAATGTTAACGCTTTCACTTCTTTTTTTTTGGTATCGCTTTACAATGAAGGCTAAGTTTTTGTGGCTTGGCGTAATGGGGGCTTTTCACCACAAAGCTTAATACGAAGCACACAATTCAAGTTTAGCACAAATTGTCATACGAAGTACGTCTTCCACCCATTACGCCAAACCGTTGTTAGAGGCTGCCCTTTTTTCGTCCGTTGATGAGTCCGCTGTCTTGTGAGGTGGCTTGGTGGCTCTCTTTCTTTTTTTGCGTTGGATAGTGCGATTGGGAAAATGCACTTGTGCCACTAAATGGGTAGGCATTTAGAGGCACAAGTGTTTAGACTGATTACTATTTCAAGTCAATATTAAAAGCTTTTGCCATTACAACTTGATTAAAATATTCGGTGTATTCAACCACTTTACCGTTTTCCAATTTGAAAGTTCCTAAGTAGTCGTTTTCGTATTTGCCACCTGCTTTGATTTCAATTTCGCCTCTGAATTTCGCAAAGAAGAAGTTTGGGTCTTCTGTTGCAAATATTTGTCTTGGGAATTTCATTTGTCCAAAGTTTGCAGTGAGTCCGCTGTATTGTTTATAAATACCTTCTGATCCGTCAAAACTTTTTGGGAACCCTTCGGGCGAATACGGATTAAGTTGTTTGCCGTTCTCGGCAAATACTTCTTTCAACATTTCAAATTTTTGTGTTTCCAATGCTACAAAAAAATTGTCCACTATTTTTCTGTTTTGTTCCGTTATCTCTGCTTTCATATTTATTTCATTCTGATTGTTAATATTTGATGATTTGTTATTTTTGCAAGCTGCAATATTTTCAATTGTTCTGTTACTCCACATGAGTATATCTTAGTGTAGTCTTAATGTCGTTATTCCCTGATAATTCTTGAATCAATTTGATATTAGTAACCCTTTCGTGCATATGCGTATCATATACTATGCCGAAGACTATGAAATGTAACATCTTGAATAATCTTGGCCTCATGTTTTAACCGATGAATTATCTGTTGAAGGCTTCCGGTGCTGCATTGTTCTTCCGTATATTGTCCTTCAAAGAGCCAATATGTTGGTTTATAGGTTAAGATAGCATTTTCCGTAAGAGTTCAAAATCCATTGTGATACCGAAAAGATGCGGTCTTTTTTACCTTTTGCTCCTTTAATATTTATCACCATTCGTGCCGAATGAATGTCTTTCACTCTCAGGTTTACAAGCTCATTTACGCTTAACCCAGCCCATTAACCCAAATATAGCATCGTTTTATGTTTGATATTCTCTGTTTTCGAAAATAGTTTTTCAACCTTACTCAATGCCAATACATTAGGCAGTAACAACGGTCGTTTTTGTTGGCGGGGTATTTCATAGGAAAACTTTTCACGACCTAAATCTTTTTCAAACCAGGTCGAAGCGGCAGCTACACAGTTCGCCGCACGATCGAAAAAATGCAACAGCGCAGTATAGCTGAAAAAGCGGACGCCGCACAGATGCCTTTGTAGGTCGATTCATAATTATTAAACAGGCGGTTACTATTTTCTTCATTATCAATGAAATGTGCTTGTTTTTTATAACTTTGTGTTAATAAAAAACTCTACTCTCATGATAAAAAGAATACTCTTTTTTGCGCTGATATTTTGCACAGCAATCTGGCTTGGCAGTTGCTCGAATCAGACCTCAAACCATGATTCTTCGCTAAGTGAATATTTCAAGGATACTACGGTTGGTATCAAATCGGGTGGTATTCAGATGGTCAGCATTGATTCACCTAAGGGGAAATTTAATGTCTGGACCAAGAGAATCGGCAATAATCCTCGCATTAAATTACTGGTGCTTAATGGCGGCCCCGGAGGTACACATGAGTACTTTGAATGTATGGAAAGTTTTTTACCTGCCGAGGGTATCGAACTCATCTACTATGACCAACTGGGCTGTGGTAATTCTGATAATCCGAATGATACTACCTTCTGGCAATTGCCTCGTTTTGTAGAGGAACTGGAACAGGTACGCCAGGCGCTGAAATTAGACAGTACCAATTTCTATCTGCTAGGCCATTCGTGGGGAGGTATTCTGGCTATGGAATATTCGCTGAAATACCAGAAACATATTAAAGGCTTGATTATCTCGAATATGATGAGCAGTTGCCCTGATTATGGCAAATATGCCGGCAGTGTATTGGCGCCGCAGTTTGACCCTAAAGTACTGGCACGCATCCGTGAGATAGAAGCCAAAAAGGATTTCACCAACCCCGAATACATGCAATTGCTGATGCCTAATTATTACGCAAAACATATCTGCCGTATGCCGATTGACCAATGGCCGGAGCCTGTGAACCGTACATTCGCCAAGATGAATAATTCATTATATGTGACAATGCAGGGGCCAAGTGAGTTTGGTATTGGTGGTAATCTGGTAAATTGGGACCGCAAGGTTCAACTGAAAAGTCTTACCGTGCCTACGCTGGTGATTGGCGCTAAGCACGATACCATGGACCCAACACACATGCAATGGATGAGTACACAGGTACAGAACGGCAGCTATTTATTCTGCCCGAATGGCAGCCACATGGCAATGTGGGACGACCAGCAAACCTATATGGCAGGACTCATTAAATTCATGAAAGGCACAGATGAAGGACAGAAAAAAGTGTCTTTGTAAGAATAAATCATTTAATTAGATTACGGAAAAACTAAAATTCTATGATTCTACAATCTTTAATTACAGAGTTTGAAAACGAAGTAAAAAGCACCAGAAAATTATTGCAGGCCATTCCGGAAAAAGACCTGGACTACAAGCCTTCCCCGACTTCATGGACGATGGGGGAGTTGGCTCAGCATATTGCTACTATCTATTATTGGTATACAGGCGTATTCACCAAAGATGTATATGATATGGCAACAGAAAGTCTTGAACGAGGCTCTCCCGGAGACATTGCGGCTACGCTTACGCTCTTCGAGAGTAATGTCGAAAAAGCCAGAGCCGCCCTGAATGCCGCAACCGAAGAAAGTTTACAACATGACTGGACAATGAAATTAGGAGACCGCACAATACTTGGCCCATCGCCCAGGGCTATCGTGGCTCGCGGTTTTGTTTTCAATCATATCTACCACCATCGCGGCGAAATGATTATATACCTACGTGCAACGGGTAATAAGGTGCCAGGATTATATGGACCTACTTATGAGCAGTCTATGCCGGGGAAATAATAAAGATTGATTATTGGTAAGAATGTATCATTGCATGGGGGCTAGAATTGATACACTGAAATTTCACAGTTTATCATTGGAGCAATAGTAAGGCCTGACGGGTAATTTATTTTAACCCATTTACCTTGATTACTTCTTATACAATGATTGAATGCGGTACCTTTCACTGCGCCGATTTTCTGTCCGAAAGACTTTAGATTATTATCTTCATACGAGTAGGCTTTTTCGGCAGTGTATAGCCATTCCATAGCAATACCGATTCCATTTTCCGGGAAACTGATATTCTTCTTCGATAGATTCACCTCATACCATTTATTAAAACTATTAGATTTTACTACAATGCTTTGAGTGAGCAAATCCTCGTCAGGCAAACCATTATTATCCAGACTATAGATTCTGACCCGAAATGGTGTATTATGTTTACCACCTTTTATAATATAATAGCTTACTTTTTTCAAGGCTCCCTGCAGTTTGTCCGGGTTATTGATTAGCAGGCATATCTCAAAATTATTCTTTATCTGTGCTTTGATTCTGGTATCAGGTTTTGAATTTTGTATTCCAAACGTTGTTAATTTATTTGTAGGGCTAACTAAGACCTCGTCGAGAAAAACAGGAGATTCTTTTAAATAAAAGGTGATAAAGTTTTCAGTGATTTTTTTTACGGGAACCTTTATGGTTTCAAAACCCAGGCTAGATATTAAGAGCGTATCAGTTGCAGGCAATTCTAAAGAAAAAACACCTAATGAGTCTGCGCATATCCCGCTGGAATGTTTTGTATTGCTTATTGAGGCATACCCAAGCCAGTTACCTTGATTGTCTTTTACAGAACCTTTAATTATTGTACTGCCTTGCGAGAGGGCAGTATGGTAAATCAGAAAAAAAAATATAAAAATGCAATTTATCTTCATTTTAATCATGAAATTAGCTTTTGCATACTAATAGATACCCAAAATAAGACTAAAAATAAGTAACTATACCATAAAGCACCATGCTTTTCAGAATATTATTATGGAAACATTGACCACAAGAACTATTAAAACACCTGAACAGTACAAGCAGGTGATGGATAGAATAGAAACTTTAATGACAGCTGAACCTAATACGGCAGAGTTTGAGCTTTTGGAAGTTTTATCTATTCTGGCAGATGAGTATGAGAAGAAAAATTGTACTATTTTCATCGCTTAAGTGTTTTAATATATAACAAATATGTTATATATTTGTATTGTTGTTAATCTCTGGCAAATAAGCAAATGAAAGCCGATGACCTTATAAAATTATTGGAAAGAAATGGCTGGCAATTTGTAAGACAGAGAGGCAGTCATCAGGTTTATAAGCATGATGAATTTCCGAATATCATCGTCGTACCAAATCATGGAAAAAAAGACTTGGGAACCGGATTACTAAACAAAATAATGAAGGATGCAGGTCTCAAATAATTCCTTTTTCTTATTAGTATAGAATTTAAGTAGTTATTAAAAATTTCAAAAATGAAAACACTCGCAATTATTCAGGAGCATAGCGACGGCGAAATCTGGGCCAGAATAGAATCTGAAGGCGACTTCTTACTAACAACGGTAGGTCAGACCCGTAAAGAAATTACTGAGAATCTGAAAGATTTATTAGTAGATTTTATAGAGAATGAAGGTCGACAAAAGCCTGAGTGGAAAGACCTTAATATCAGCGATATTGAATTTACGTATCAATACGATTTAACGAGTTTTTTCAATATTTATAATGCCATTAAAATATCTGAAATTGCTAAATTGGCGGGTATAAATGCATCTTTGGTGCGCCAGTATGCTAAAGGATTAGCTTATGTATCTGAAAAGCAGGTGAAAAAAATTGAAGATGCTGTCAGACAATTAGGAAAAGAACTCCTGGAAGTCGAATTAATTTAATAAGAAATTCAGCCGAGCACCAAAAAAAACAGCCCCCGTTCAGAAGGCTGTTTCCACTATTCTATCTAATCTTCAAAATCAATCCAAATCAAATCTATCAAGATTCATTACTTTGGTCCAGGCGGCTACAAAGTCTTTGATGAATTTGCCTTGTGCATCTGCACTGGCATAAACTTCTGCAATGGCTCTTAGTTCTGAATTAGAGCCAAATACAAGGTCTGCACGGGTGCCTGTCCATTTTATTTCATTGGTGGTGCGGTTCGAGCCTATATATAGTTCTTTTTCCGGCGATGCTGCCTTCCATGCTGTACTCATGTCAAGCAGGTTTACAAAGAAATCGTTAGTTAACTGCCCGGTTCGAGTTGTGAAAACCCCGTGTTTCGAGCCATCAAAATTAGTGTCCAGCACACGCATACCACCTACAAGCACTGTTAATTCAGGCGCTGTAAGTGTAAGCAACTGAGCCTTATCTATTAATAGTTCTTCCGTTGAAACACCCAGTCCGGCTTTGCGGTAATTGCGGAAACCATCAGCAAGTGGCTCCAGAAAAGCTACTGATTCAACGTCTGTCTGCTCCTGCGAAGCATCCATACGGCCCGGTGTAAACGGAAGAATAATTTCATGTCCGGCATTTTTCGCTGCCTGTTCAACGCCTACTGAACCCGCCAGCACAATCAAATCGGCAATAGAAACTTTTTTGCCGTCAAACTTCGAATCATTAAATGCTTTCTGAATACCTTCAAGCACATTCAATACTTTCTGCAATTGTACCGGATTATTCACCTGCCAGTATCTCTGTGGTTCCAGACGAACCCTTGCGCCATTTGCGCCACCACGTTTGTCAGACCCACGGAAAGTGGAGGCAGATGCCCAGGCAGCAGATACCAGTTCAGACACACTCAATCCTGATTCCGAAATCTTTGCTTTCAATGCATTAATATCATACTCATCAATCAAAACATGGTCTAGTGCAGGAATCGGGTCCTGCCATAACAATACTTCTTCCGGTACTTCCGGACCCAGATAACGGGCTCTTGGCCCCATATCACGGTGGGTTAATTTAAACCAGGCACGGGCAAACGCATCTGCAAAGGCATCAGGGTTTTCCAGAAAATTCCTTGATATTTTTTCATAAACCGGGTCAAATCTCAGCGACAGGTCAGTAGTAAGCATTCTTGGTAAATGCTTTTTCGACGCATCAAAAGCATCAGGAATAATGCCATCCGCAGTTTTAGCAGTCCATTGGTGCGCTCCAGCCGGGCTTTTGGTCAGTTCCCATTCAAAGCCAAACAGGTTTTCGAAGAAATTATTACTCCATTGGGTTGGTGTTTTCGTCCAGATAACCTCAAGCCCACTGGTTATGGCATCTGCCCCTGCTCCTGAACCATAAGAGCTGCTCCAGCCAAGTCCTTGTTGCTCAATACCTGCTGCTTCTGGCTCTTTGCCTACATGCGTGGCAGGTGCTGCGCCATGCGTTTTACCAAAACTATGTCCACCTGCAATCAGGGCAACTGTTTCTTCATCGTTCATCGCCATACGGGCAAATGTATCACGAATATCCTTAGCGGCTGCAATCGGGTCAGGGTTACCGTCGGGGCCTTCAGGGTTCACATAAATCAATCCCATCTGTACGGCTGCCAATGGTTTTTCCAGATTACGGCTATGAATCTGCCCATCTGCATTATCGTCTGACGACACCACACCATGTTCCTTTGGTACACCATCCGAGCCGATTGCATAACGCAAATCGCCACCCAGCCAGGTTCTTTCAGCGCCCCAGTATACATCTTCATCCGGTTCCCAAACATCTGCGCGTCCTCCGGCGAAACCGAATGTTTTAAAGCCCATCGATTCCAGTGCCACATTACCAGTCAGAATCATCAGATCGGCCCATGAAATTTTGCTGCCATATTTTTGTTTGATTGGCCAAAGCAATCTGCGGGCTTTATCAAGGCTCACATTATCCGGCCAGCTATTCAAAGGGGCAAAGCGCTGTTGTCCTGCACCTCCACCGCCGCGGCCATCAGTCACGCGGTATGTCCCTGCACTATGCCATGCCATACGGATGAACAAAGGACCATAATGCCCGAAATCAGCAGGCCACCAGTCCTGAGAATCTGTCATCAGGGCATGAAGATCTTGTTTTACAGCTTGCAGGTCAAGACTTTTGAACGCTTCTGCATAATCGAAATCGCCTTCCATCGGATTCGATTTGGATGAATGCTGGCGCAGGATATTGAGTTTTAACTGATTAGGCCACCAGTCACGGTTTCTTGTGCCGCCACCGCCAACATTCTGCTTCATTGTGCCATTATGAAACGGGCATTTACTAATATCGCCTGATTCGTGTTCCATGTTTCTAAAAGTTTATAGATTTTGTTGTTGCTATTGTCTTGGCCGTAAAGGTATACGCTTGTCATATATAATCAAAATCAATAAATTCTATATTTTCATAGATAAAATCTATTTAATTGAAAATCACTCTTTAATACCCGGTTTCTGTAAAGGTACATTTATCCGGAGCAAAATTCTTATGACTTTAATCATTAAAGTGTATTAAATAATTGCTAGAAAGCAATGTTTCACTACTATGCCTTCAGAAAGTCCCAATTAAAATTAGAGAAATATTTTTATCAAATCACTTTGAAATACAAAGTACTTTTAATTATCTTTGTTGAGCAATCAGTTACAGGCCGTTTAATCATCAGAGTTCAAAACAAAATGAACCTCAAAGGCTGAGATAAAACGCTGTAAATGAGCCGATAAGAACAACGATACAAATGAAACTATTACTAACAAATTTACCCGCAATCCTGACCTTTAACATTGGTTTTGCACAAGCAGCTGACACTCGCTTATCGGGCAAGCCATTGGTCTTGCTGTGATCTATGCCTTAATCTGGTGTTTAGAAAAATTTCAAATTTAACACATACAATCATGAAAAACATCGTTGGTAAACTTATTGGCTTTGCTGTGGGTGCAGCCGGTTTTCTCTTCTTATTTAAAATTATTATCCTTGATAAAACTACTCCTGAAGATGAACTGGCTCCGGGAATGGTAGTAATTCTTGCAGCTTTATGTGGCGTACTTTTTGGCTACCTTGGTAATTTATTACAGGATTATTTTGCAAAGAAGAGCGTTTGAAACGCAGGAAATTTAATATCTAAAAAACATGACAGCAAAAGACAATTTAACACAATCACTATTAAGCAGGCGAATACTGACCGGAGCAGCCATAGGCCTTGTTCTGATATTAGTTTTTGTTATTCCGAGCCTCAAAAATGCCCCTGCCGAATGGGGACAATACTGGATGATACGACCGCTTATCGTCACTCCATTATTCGGTGCAGTGGCAGGCTATTGTAACCATGTATTAGATTTCATGCGAAAGGAGGGAGGCTCAAAAAGGCTATTGACCAATGTATTAACCGTGATTATTTACGCAATTGTATTATGGTTTGGCACAATAGCCGGGCTTGGTGATACCATGTGGGATTAGAGAAATTCGAATTTGTAGTTTTAGGGTTTAAACGCCTTCTCAGGATTGAGGGGGCTTTTTTTGATTCATAACTAGCAAAAATTGAAACTTTAAGTGAAGTTTTCAAACTAGTTTATTTTCCACAATGGATTAATTACTCTTTTTCCTTTTGGCATCTATATATCCGGCTCGATATCCTTCTTCGTATCTTTTCTTAGCGTATTTTGAGAAACTTTGAGTGTCTTTTCTTTCTTCACTAAAAAGGTCTAAAGCAGAACTTCCCATTATAAGACCAACCGGACCACCTAACGACAAACCAACAATACTGCCCATAACAGAGGCTTTTGCTTTCGAGGATTCAACGTCTTTATATTCTTGTTTTTTTCTTGTTTTTACTTGGGTTGACATATAATTCAGATAAAGGATTTTTTAATGTAATATCAATAATAGTCGGTTTTTCTTCATTAGTACTTATCTCACAAAATGAAACAAATAATTTTGAAAAAT
>CALRLS020000063.1:0-15991 GCA_943368815.1 Cyanobium sp. NIES-981 | reverse complement strand
ACGATGCAAATAGAGTAGTAGCAGGTAAAACAATGGCAGAGCATTTGCGTTTTGCAACAGCTTACTGGCATACATTCTGCGGTACAGGTGGCGACCCATTCGGTCCGGGCACCAAAGTTTTCCCATGGGACTTAAACAACAACCCTCTTCAGGCTGCTAAAGATAAGGCAGACGCCGCTTTTGAATTCATGACTAAGCTGGGCACGCCTTTCTATTGTTTTCATGATATTGACATTGCTCCTGAGGGCAATTCTCAAAGTGAGTTTGAGAAAAACGTACAAACAATCGTTGCAATAGCCAAACAAAAACAAGCTGAAAGCGGTGTGAAATTATTATGGGGTACAGCAAATCTGTTTTCACATCCTCGTTATATGAATGGCGCTTCTACCAATCCTGATTTTGCAGTTGTTGCACATGCGGGTTTACAGGTAAAAAATGCCATTGACGCTACTATCGAATTAGGTGGCGAAGGGTATGTATTCTGGGGAGGTCGTGAAGGCTATATGTCATTGTTGAATACCAATACCAAACGTGAAATTGACCACCTTGCACAATTCCTGACCATTTCTCGTGATTATGCACGTAGCCAGGGCTTTAAAGGTAAATTCTATATTGAACCAAAACCATGTGAGCCATCGAAACACCAATACGATTACGATGCACAAACAGTAATCGGTTTCTTACGCAATTATGGTCTGGATAAAGATTTCCAGATTAATGCAGAGGTGAACCACGCTACTTTAGCAGGTCATACATTTGCACACGAACTACAAATGTGTGCCGATGCTGGTATGTTGGGTAGTATCGATGCCAACCGCGGCGACTACCAGAATGGCTGGGATACTGACCAGTTCCCGATTGATTTGTTTGAACTGACAGAAGCGATGCTGGTAATATTGGAAGCAGGTGGCTTTAGTACAGGTGGTATAAACTTTGATGCCAAAACCCGTAGAAATTCAACTGACCTGGAAGACATCTTTATTGCACACATTGCAGGGATGGATGCTTTTGCAAGAGCTTTATTGATTGCCAACACTATTCTTGAAAAATCAGAATATAAAAGCCTGCGTGTTAAACGCTATGCTTCGTTCGACGGTGGCGATGGCGCTGCATTTGAAACAGGTAAACTGACACTTACTGACTTAAGAGGTATTGCCCTGAGAGACGGTGAGCCTAAACAAATAAGCGGCAAACAGGAATTATTTGAAATGATAATCAATCAGTATATTTAATACCCGGATTTACCCAAACAAAGCCCTGTAAAATAGTAATTACAGGGCTTTTTATATTAATTTTCAATTAATTAGATTCTCAAAATTGTCATTTCAAATATTTTCCGTAATTTTGCTTGGCAAATAACAAAACGAAAAATTATTTGCTATGTTGGATTCTTCAAAGTTGCTTTACGAAGCACTCACCTACGACGACGTTCTCCTCGTTCCGGCTTATTCAGAAGTTCTCCCCCGCGATACGCAAACGAAAACTTATCTGACCAGAAATATACAATTAAACATTCCTCTCCTTTCAGCAGCGATGGATACTGTGACAGAGTATGAAATGGCGATTGCGATGGCGCAGGAAGGAGGTATCGGGATTATCCATAAAAACATGACCATCGAACAACAAGCCGAGCAGGTACGCAAGGTGAAACGTTCGGAAAGCGGCATGATTATCGACCCGATTACTTTAAGCGAAAACGCAACTATTGGCGATGCCTTGCGTTTGATGGCAGAGTTTAGAATCGGAGGTATTCCGGTAATTGATGAAAATCAAAAATTAAAAGGTATTGTTACTAACAGGGATTTACGCTTCCAGACCGAAATGGCTAAGCCTGTTGTTGAGGTAATGACCAAAGAAAACCTCATTGTAGGTTATGCAGGGGCTGGTTTAGCAGAGGCAGAAGAGATTTTAAAAAATTATAAAATCGAAAAATTGCCGATTGTTGACAGAGACTATAAACTAATCGGCTTAATTACCTATAGAGACATTCTGAAAAAGAAAGACCGCCCCAATGCCGCGAAAGACCGCTTGGGTCGTCTGATTGCCGGAGCAGCAGTAGGTGTAACACCTGATATTGAAAAACGTGTAGCAGGCCTTATTAAAGCAGGAGTTGATGTTGTGAGTATTGATACAGCACACGGGCACTCTAAAGGTGTAATAGAGACATTGCAACGCATTAAAGCAGCATTTCCAAAACTTGATGTAATTGTAGGAAACATTGCTACTGCCGAAGCAGCAGAAGCACTTGCAAAAGCAGGAGCAGATGCAATTAAAGTAGGCGTAGGACCAGGCAGTATCTGTACAACTCGTATCATTGCAGGTATCGGTATGCCGCAATTATCAGCCGTGGCCGATTCGGCAGTAGCCGCTGCTAAATATGGCGTTCCGGTTATAGCTGATGGTGGTATTCGTTTCTCCGGTGATATTACTAAGGCCATTGCTGCAGGTGCAAATACGGTTATGATGGGTTCATTATTAGCAGGAACAGAAGAAGCACCGGGCGAAATGGTTATTTACGAAGGTCGTAAATTCAAAACTTATCGTGGTATGGGTTCGGTAGAAGCGATGGAAGATGGTTCAAAAGACCGTTATTTCCAGGATGCAGAAGATGATATAAAGAAACTTGTACCGGAAGGTATTGTAGGGCGTGTACCATTTAAAGGCCGTGTTGCTGAGATTCTTTACCAGATGGTAGGTGGACTGAAAGCTGGTATGGGCTATTGCGGTGCAGGTGATATAGCATCTTTGCAACAGGCAAAATTTGTAAAAATCACAGCCGCAGGTATCAAAGAAAGCCACCCGCACGATATTCAGATTATGCGTGAGGCTCCGAATTATTCGAGATGATAATTAAGAGATGATATAATAAGAGCGGCTCCTTTGGGAGCCGTTTTCTATTTTATAATACTATTGTAATGCAGATAAGAACATTGACCTTGATTGATGATTATAAATCAATTTATATCCTGCGATTTTACTATTATATGTACCTGGCTTCCATTTCGGCATATTCTGGAAAATGCTAATTATATTTTCTTTTAATAGTGTAGACTGTTCTCCTGCTTTTAATACATTGACGTTTTTAACTTTTCCACTTATAGAGACTTCAAATTGTACTTCTATTTCTCTGTTTTCAATACTTTTATCACCAAGGTTTCCCAATTTAGCATTTACATAGTTGTACAATTTTTTATCCCCTCCCGCAAACTCCGGTCCTTCCATTTTTATTTGATGATTAAAATCTTCTTTATCTATTTCAAAAATGAATAAGATTTCTTCGTCAAGAGTATTATTTAATATAGGTTCAGTACGTTCTTTTTGACAATTCATAAATGATATTGATAAAAAGAATAGAAATAGGTTTTTCATAAAATTAATACATCTAGAAAGGACGATTTAAGATAAGTTAGCATTATTCATCTTCCAAAGTAATTCTGAAAGGAACTATTATATTATTAGTCTTAACTAATATATTATTCTGTTTGTCAGGTTTCCATACTGGCATATTTTGAAAAATCTTGATAAGTTCTTTTTCTAATAATGGACAAACACCTTTACTTTTAAAAATTCTAGCATTATCAACTTTACCGTCTACCAATACATCAAACTGAATATTCACATTCACACATATACAAAGGCTATTCTCCTTTTGGTATTTTAAATTCTTACCTATATATAGATACATCTCCTTAATTCCACCTACGAATTCAGGGCATTCTTCTTTTTTATTTATAAGATTACAAACAACCTCTTCTTTAGGATTCCTTTCTATCGAAAGAGTATTAAGCCCTTTTTTGCAACTCCCAAAAAAGAATAGGATAGGCAGTAATGATAAAAATCTCATAAGACAGTCACATTAATAAGTCAATATACACAAAATCCTCAAACCCATGGTTTTATAAAGACTTATTTTATATTTGCATTAGCAAAACCATAACCTATGAAAAATATTCAATTAGTATTAATCCTATTATTTTGCACAACAATTGGTCTGGCGCAAAGCCCTCAACTAAACATTGCCAAGCCTAAGCCCTTTAAGCAGAAAACCTTCTGCAACCCGATGGATATTAATTACCAGTATAACTGGGAACAAACCAATGAGAAAATATCCTATCGCTCCGGTGCTGACCCTGTTATTATCACTCATAAAAACGAATATTATCTCTTTCATACCATTCAGGGCGGTTATTGGAAATCAAAAGATTTACTGAACTGGCATTATATTACCCCAAGCCGTTGGCCGATGGAAGATATGTGTGCGCCTGCAGCTATTTCGGTACGTGATACGCTTTATCTCTTCCAATCCACATTTCAGCAAAGACCTATTTTTTATACTACTACCCCAGAGAACGGCAAGCTGCATTTCTATAACCGTTGGCTGCCACAACTGCCAAAAGACATTGGCCCATGGGACCCGGCTTTGTTTCATGATGAAGACACCGACCGATGGTTTATGTACTGGGGTTCATCAAATGTCTACCCACTTTTCGGAGCGGAATTAGATAAAAGCAAAAACCTGACTTATAAAGAGAAAGATAATTATAAAGGACTAATCTATCTACACCCTGAGAAACATGGCTGGGAACGCTTTGGCAGAGACCATAGAGATACCATCAAGCCTTTTACCGAAGGAGCCTGGATGACCAAACACAACGGCAAATATTACCTGCAATACGGCGCTCCGGGAACAGAGTTTAATGTATATGCCAATGGCACTTATGTAGGCGATGACCCAATGGGGCCATTCACTTATGCCCCATACAATCCGGTTTCTTATAAACCGGGCGGATTTATGACAGGCATGGGACACGGCAATACTTTTCAGGATTTGTATGGTAATTACTGGAATACAGGTACGCCCTGGATTGCCGTAAACTGGAATTTTGAACGCCGTATTGAGATGGTGCCAACAGGCTTTGATAAAGACGGACAAATGTATGCCAATACCCGCTTTGCTGATTTTCCGCAGTTGCTGCCTACGAAGAAATGGACAGATAAAAATGAATTATTTGCAGGCTTGATGTTATTGTCTTATAAAAAGCCATGTATGTCTTCATCTGTACAGGAGGATAAATTCTCGCCAAACCTGGTAACTGATGAAAATCCTCGGACTTTCTGGGTAGCCAAAACCAATAAAAGTGGAGAAACCCTGACGATAGATTTAGAAAAAACACAAGAGGTTCACTCTTTACAAATCAACTATACTGATTATAAGTCTGATATTTATGATAGTGCTTTGCCTAAAGTATATATACAATTCAGGGTCTATTCGTCAATAGATGGCAAGACATGGACAAAGATTGCTGATAATACGAACGAAAAAAGAGACCGCCCGAATGCCTATGAAGAACTGGCAAAACCAGTAAAAGCGCGCTATATTAAGTTTGAAAATATACACGTGCCAATGCCAAACTTAGCAGTCAGCGATATTCGTATTTTTGGGAAGGGTGCAGGCAAAGCACCTGCAATACCACAAGGATTAACCGTAGCAAGACAAACTGACGAACGCAATGCGGATATTAACTGGCAAAAAGTACCTGATGTGGTAGGTTATAATATATTATGGGGCATCGCTCCGGATAAGCTTTATCAAACTTATCAGATTTGGGGAGATGCCCCATCAAGCCTTGAATTAAGAGCTTTAACAGTAGGGCAGAAATATTATTTCGCAATAGAGGCTTTCAGCGAAAATGGTGTTTCTGCTGTAAGCGAAATAATCGGCCCTAAATGATTTATTTCAATTCAATGGTTTTTTTGGCCTTTGCTGATTTCACGGCAGCATCAAGAATTTCCATGGCCACCATATTGATTTTCAATGAGCCCAAATCATTTTCTGATTTTACTTTGCCTCTTACCACAGCGGCAAAGTATGTGAAAGGGTCATTCATTGGCGACACCAAAGGTTTAATTTCCACTTTTTCTTCCGGTGGTGCATTACGGTTGCCTTTTCTTACACGCATTTGCAGGCTTCTGTCGGCAATAATATAACCCGTTTTGCCATAGAACTCTGCATCTTTTCTATCAAAAGGCCAGTTCCACGATGCCTGAAAAATACCTTGTGCTTTAGGATAAGTTACAATTATTGTTGCCTCATCATCCACTTTCGGATATGATTCTGGTTTGATAGTCTGAGTAATGGCAGTAACTGAAGTTGGTCTTTCGCCTTTCATCATCCATGCCATAATATCTGCTCCATAGCATCCGAAATCAATAATTGCTCCACCCCCATTTTTTACAGGGTCTCCTAACCAGTCCATAAAAGTATTAGTTACTCCGATTTCTTTTGGGCCTGAATGACCATCATGTATCACTATTTTTCTGATATCTCCAATGGCATGGTCTTCATTAATCATTTTATAGGCGGCATGGTTGCTGGCGTACCAGGTAGTTTCATAATTGGTCAACAACTGAATATTATGTTTCTTAGCCAGTGCTTCCATTTTTCTGGCATCTTCCAGATTTGTAGCCAATGGTTTTTCTACCATTACATGCACGCCTTTAGGGGCGCACTTCTGTACGGTTTCAAGATGCTCAATGATACTTCTGAAATCACAAACGGCTTCTGGTTTGGCTTTTTCAATCATTTCGTCGAGGCTGGCGTACCAAAGGCTTTCCGGCAATTTGTATTTTGTCAGGTACTTCATCGCAAGGGCTTTGTCGGGCTCGGCAAAGCCTACAATTTCTACACCATCGGGTTTAACGTTGTTAAGAATCTGGAATACGTGGTCGTGGGTCATGCCGACAATACCCATGCGAACGACTTTGTCTTGTGAAAAGGCAAACTGAATGCTGATAAGGAGGAATAGGATTGTTTTTTTCATTGTTTATTTGCTTGGTTGAATATGAACAAATTTAATTAAAAAGCTTAGTAAAGATATTTTTTAGCGAATCTTTTCACGAGAAAGCCTATTTTTGCGTTTAGAATTAGTAATTAATTCCTTATACTTAAAGTCTTGATAATTTCGCAAGCCTTTAGCCATCAGTATATATACCATAGAACCGCCCGGCAATGTCAATTAAAGTTCAGAATCTAAGCAAAGTATACGGTACACAAAGAGCCGTTGATAATATATCTTTCGAGGTTAGTAAAGGAGAAATCATTGGTTTTCTTGGGCCGAATGGCGCAGGAAAATCAACTACTATGAAAATCCTGACAGGTTATATTCCGGCAACTGAAGGAACAGCAGAAGTAAATGGTTTTGATGTGAAGACAGCGCCGATGAAGGTGAAAACTCATGTTGGATACCTCCCTGAGCATAACCCTTTGTACTTAGATATGTACGTAAAAGAATTTTTAGATTTTGCAGGCTCTCTCTATGGTATAAAAGGCAGAACTCTACAGCTCAAAATTGATGAAACCATCGAAAGAGTAGGCTTAGGACTTGAAAAGCATAAAAAAATCGGGCAGTTATCTAAAGGCTATCGTCAGCGTGTTGGGCTTGCCCAGGCATTGATTCATAACCCTGACGTATTGATTCTGGACGAACCTACTACCGGACTTGACCCTAATCAGTTGGTAGAGATACGGGACTTAATCAAAAACGTAGGCAAAGACAAAACGGTTATCTTCAGCACCCATATCATGCAAGAGGTTGAGGCTATCTGCGACCGTGTGATTATCATCAACCGTGGTAAAATAGTAGCAGATGGCACTCTTTCTGAACTCAAAAAGGGTGGCAAGGCTATTGAAGAAGTTTTTAGGGAGTTGACGGTGTAAAACGATTTCACAAATCGTTTAAGAAATTTTCTATCAGATATTATCCTTCCAGAAATATCTGTATTTTTGTTTTATCAATCCTGATGAAGTAATATGACTCTTTAAGCTGTTGACTAATCACTTCTTCGGATTATTTAACTAATCACTATTTAAATTTTTACTTACTGCTATGGCTAAACGTTTACTGCTTTTTGTTGTTTTTTGTTTTGTTTTTGTTTCTTATGTTTCCGGGCAATGCAATAAACAATACAGACTTCTAATAAACGATGGTTTTGATTATTTCTCGTCAACCTCTCTACCAACAGCACATTATCCGAGTTATGTTTGCAAAGGAACAGTAATGGAATTTAAAATTACAACTGCCATTTCTGATAAAGTACTGTTAAATTGGTATAGAAATGACACTTTAATAACAAAAAGTAATAATCCTATTTTTGAAACCTCCGGTAATGGCGCATTTAAAGTTACCATAGAAGATGGAAATTGCAAATATAATATCGGTTACTTTGTTTTTGAAGAAATAGAAACAATACCTATTTCATTGTCGACTAATGAATTAGCTATTTGTGAAAATATAAAATCGCCAACTCCAATATTTGCATTTTCTGAACCTAAGTTTACATCTAAAGATGATATTAAATTTCAATGGCAAAAAGATGGAAAAGACATTGTTAATGCAACAGACAACCGTTTTTCCCCAAGTGCTTCCGGAACTTATACAGTAAGAGCGACTAGTGCAAATTGTTCTGCTACTTCAACATCGGTTTCTGTTAAAGCAAGTACTGATAATAGAATTTATGAAAGTTTACACCTTTATAGAGATATTAATGTAGATACTTTATTTCTTTGTGAATCTACTTCTTATTCCCTGACAGGTAACTCCCTGACAAATTGGTATCGGGATAATCAATTTGTTAAAAATTCTTTTGAGTTTACTCCTACAAAATCTGGTACTTATTACACAAAAAGAGAAGTTGGAACAAATTGCTTTGTTGAAAGCAAGCCATTCTATATCTCAATCGGCAAAAGGATACCGTCACTGAGTTTATCAGTTTTTGGAGAACTAGGGAAATGTGATGGCGAGTGGGTTGCAGTTGATGACAAAAATATTTCAGGAAACGTACCTAACTTTCTAACTATAGCCCCTATATCAGGAAATGGCCTAACAAAAACATACTCTGATATTGTGTGGAACACTAATTTTAAACTGAATTTTGGAAAATATAAAGTTAATTTTAAAGAAGGAAGCTGTATTAGTGATCCATATATTCTAGATATTAGTCCACGAAAACCTTTTTTAAAAAACTATATTAATGGAGAAAAAATTGGTGGAAAAAAAATTAACTTATGTCATAATTCTTCCATTATTATAGAAGCAGATAATTTTGAAGTTAATGAGACAAAGCTTTATAAAGACGGTAAGTTATTATATACAAAAAGAAATAGCCCTTATAGCTTTACTACCTCATTTAATATTTCTGATGAAGGAAAATACTTTATACAAGTCACAAATTTTCTCTGCAACTTAACCTTAAACTCTGATACTGTTGAAATAGTAGGTGCAGAACTAATCTCTACAAATCTGGATGTAAAAGTTGAAAATTGCAGTATCGGCGCTATGCAACTTAAAGTCAATCAATACAAAGACTTCACTTACACCTGGTACAAGGACGAGCAAATTATAACCGGAGCCAATTCTTCAATACTAGATGTTAAACAAAGTCAGGCTGCAAATTACTATGCAGTTTTACGAAAAGGTTTATGTTCTGTGGCAACCCAATCATACTCTTTTGCCACAAAAGAAAAAATTATTGGTTTAAAGAAATTTTGCGAAGGTGAAAAAATAGAATTAAAATCAAGTATAACAGAGGCTATTTACCTGTGGAAAGGGCCTGACAATTCTATATCTAATTCTTCTACTATTAATATTAATAGTAGTCGTTCTCAAAACACTGGTTGGTATACATTACAAACAACTAAAAATGGTTGTACATTTATCGACTCTCTTGAAATAGCTGTGGTATCCAAAGGAGATATGTCTATTAACTTCGCTAATCCTGTTTGTAAAGACAGACCTTTGCTTTTGGAAGTAAGTGGTAAGTCAGGAGACTACTATATTAACTATAATTTATCAGAAGGCTCAAGGAATTACAAATATTTCTATCTCTACGAAAATAATGAGAAAGCGTATATTAATTTAGGTAATATAAATAACACCTCACCGGATATTTATATGAAAGATATGGTTTTGACATATTCAAATTGTTCTTTTCCTCTAAATCCTCCCGCTCTTGCTACTCCTGAAATTTGTGCGGATATCATTGAGTTTAAAAATATACAGCAAAAATATTGTATCAAGGAACGATTTACTCTTAAAATAAACTTACCCAAAAACATAGGCGCTGATAAAAAATTCAAACTTCATTTACAGAATTATACAAGAAAATATGATTTCGGCATGTTTTCAGGCGACAGTATTCAATTACAGATACCTTCATCATTTGGTGGACATGCACACTTTGTTCTTGAAAATGAAGATGGCTCATTTATCACTATCAGTAAAGAGTTTGTTATAAACGGAACCGATCATTATGTCTATGCTGCGATTGGTAACAGGTTTTATTCTGACGAAGTAACGCAGTGTGAGGGGTATCAGACAAACCTATTATCATATACTTATGAAAATGTTTCTATTCAATGGAAGAAAAATGGCGTTAACCTTGTAGGAGCAACAGAATCTGAGTATCAAGTAAAAGAGCATGGTATCTACTCTTTCGTGGTAAATGATAACGGCTGTGTAATCGAATCAGATTCAATAAATATAAAAGTAGTGGACACTATACCTAAACCTTTAATCAAATCTGAAACCGGTATAACAATTGCATGCGAAGACTTTAGTGTACCTTTAAGAGAGGAAACCGGTTTTCCATATACTTCTTATGAATGGATGTTAAAAGGTAAGTTATTAGGTGAAAAAACAGAAAATAATTTTTTCAGGGCTAGAGTAAGTGGTTATTATAAATTGTCTGCTTACCAGGGTGCATGTGAAGCAAGTTCAGATTCAGTTTGGGTGGAAATCGGACAAAAATTAAGTAACACTATAAGTGTTTCCAGAGATATACGTTTGGAAACTAATAAGGCTTTTATATGTGGTAACTCAATAGCTACATTTACCCTTTCTGATTACTCTATTGATTCTTTAAAAAACTACGGATTCAGTTTTAAATGGAGACGCGATAACAAAGATATAACAGGGGCTAATAGTGCTTTTTACTCTACCTCAGAACCCGGCACATATTATTTACAATTAACACAAGGTGATTGTATTGCTAATTCTAATAAAATTGAAGTAATTCGAAAAGATACGCTTAACGTAAATGTATATCATAAGTTTCCTTTTTCTGATGCCAATAAAACAGTTTCACTTTGTAAAGATGTAAGACAGTCCTATCTTTTTTATATTTCACAACCTTTTGACGAAATGAAAAGTTGGAATATAGACTTATATAAAGATGGAAAACTGATTGAAACCAGAACTGCTGATAAAAACAATTACACAAGCAGTGCAGTCTTTGTAAAAGAATCTGGAAAATACTCGGCAAAACTTTACGCTTCTAATGAGAATACCTGCATTGCTTTATCTGATACTGCCAATTTTAAATTTATTGACCAAATTATCCGCTTTCCAACCGATACCGTTTATTCTTGTTATGATTCAGTATATCTTAACGCCCCTTATTTCGGCAATTCTTACGAATGGAAATACGATAATAAATTAATTTCAACCTCAGAGGATATAAAAGTTAGTGAAGTGGGACTATACAGTGTAAATATTAAACAGACTAATACTTGTGGATACTCGCAATTGCTTCTATTTGAAAGAAAATTAAAACCTACGTTGGCTTATTCATATAATGACCCAGACGCTACTTCTATCACTATTTGTGATAAGGCTAATACTGAGTTATATGTGAGGGATATAAATTGGGGGCCTGGTATGCCACTATTTTATACTTTTGAGTGGTATAGAAATCAGGAAAAACTGCCTTCTAAAGATTATTTTATTAAAATTGGGCAAGAGGGTAATTACCAGGCTAAAGTAAAATATAAAACTTGTGAAGCGCTTACTAATACATTTAAAGTTGATAGGGTTCAGATAAAAAATCAAATTTCACCCTTAGTTGACAGCTTAGGCATTTGCATAAACGGCGGCTTCCAAACACTTGAAACCAGTAAAGAGAATGGATATACCTACGAATGGTTTAAAGATAACGTAGGCATAGAAGAGAGTTCTTCTACTTTAAAAGCCAATCAACCAGGCACATACAAAGCCCTTATCCAATCAAGGGATTGTTATGCGCTTACACCAAAAGTAAAAGTTTATGCAAGCACTCAACCTCCTACAGCAACTATCTCAGGAGATACAACCTTGAATATAGGAGATACAGCAAATCTTAAACTATCTTTTACATCAAGCCCGCCGTTTACTTACAAACTCAATAATAACCAGGAAGGCACATCCGATAATAACAACATTGTCCATCCAGTGAAGATTGAAGAAGCAACTATATTTAAACTAGCGTCTATCAAAAATGCCTGTGGAGAGGGTACCGTATCAGGAGAAGCTAAAATACAGGTTATTATATTAGCTAATGAGCCACTGATCGGCCATAAAATTACAATTGCCCCCGTTCCGGCAGAGAGTTATTGTGAAATCGTATTTGATTTGCCCACCTCACAGGAAGTCTCTTATCAATTATTAGATATGAAAGGCCAGCAATTGTCTGAAAAGAATCTTGGGAAAATAACATATAAGAAACAATACCTCAACCTGAATCAGCTGGCAACCGGAGAATACCTGATTAGAATACAGGTGGGGAAAGAATTTGTGACAAGAAAACTGATAAAGTTTTAAACCCTTAGCTTATATTAAAATCCAAAGAAAACAGATTAGATGCTTAGCAGAAAGGCATTTAATCTGTTTCTTTGCATAAAAGAACTATTAAACCAGTATGTTAGAAATTTGTTGCTTTTCTTTAGAATCCTGCCTTACTGCCCAAAAGGCAGGAGCCTATCGTATTGAACTATGTGGAGGAATGTTTGAGGGCGGTACAAGCCCATCAGCAGGATTAATTAAACTGGCACGCCAACATCTCTCCATCAAATTATACGTCATGATTCGCCCTCGTGGTGGTGATTTCTGCTATTCTGAAACTGAATTTGAGGTAATGAAAGAAGATATTCTGGTGGCTAAAGAGTTAGGGGCCGACGGCGTAGTATTCGGTATTTTAAATCCTGATGGGAGTGTAGATGTGGCACGCAATACAGAGTTAATTGAATTAGCCAAGCCCCTGAAAGTTACTTTCCATCGGGCATTTGATGTAAGTGCTAAGCCATTCGAAGCCTTAGAGATAATTATTGAACTGGGCTGCGAGAGAATACTGACCTCCGGACAAAAAAATACGGCTATTGAAGGAGTAGATTTACTGAAAGTCTTGGCTGAAAAGGCTGATAATCGGATTGAAATCATGGCAGGAAGTGGTGTAAGCTCACAGAATGCTGCTCAGCTATTAGAAGCAGGCGTTCATGCCCTCCACATGACAGGTAAGGGTATAGTAAATAGCCGGATGGAATACCGCAAAGCTGATGTAAGCATGGCAAGCGCCACACTTACCAATGAATTTGAGATTTATGAAGCTGATTTTGATAAATGCAAAGACGTAGTGAGCATTATAACATCTCAGAAACATCAGGCATAATTATCATAAAGAGATGAAAAAGTATTTGAGTATAGCTTTCTTGTTATTAACAGCGATAAGCATCTCTCCATGGTTTAGCAAGCCAAAACCTTCTTCGCCTAATATTATTTTCATTATCGGTGATGATATTAGTCATGACGATATTGGGTGCTATGGTAACCCATTGGTAAAAACACCTAATATTGACTTGCTGGCTTAAGATGGCTTAAGGTTCAATAATATGTTTGTTACTTCCAGTTCGTGTAGCCCAAGCCGAACGAGTATTCTTACAGGAAGGTATCCTCATAATACAGGAGCTGCAGAATTGCATACTGAGCTTCCTTCGCATTTGAACTATTTTTCAGAGTTATTACGAAATTCAGAATATTACACTGCCCTACTTGGCAAATGGCACGAGGGTAAAAACACCAGACGCCGAATTCAGAAACTATATTTTTGCTGAACACAATTGGCATGATTATGAAGCCAATGAACGGGCAGTACGTACAAAAGATTTTTATATCTGATTAACAAACGTCCTGAACTGGACAATGGAGGCTCTATAGAAGCTAACCAAAGTCCGGCAGAAATAGCCCTTAATGAAAACAAGGATGAACTTAATCCATTATAAAAAGAGGTATTTGTATAACTCCGTCCAACGGCAGAGTCTTATGATATGAAGGTGGATGCCGCTCAAACAAATAACCTGATTAATAATCCAAAATATAAAGCAAGAATTAATCAGCTTAAAAACATATTACAAACATGGCAGGAACAAACAGGTGATACAAGTCCGGATAAAATTACGCCTGATTGGTATGATAGAGAAACAGTGAAGGCCTTGCCTGCTAAAGATATAAGAGGAGAAATGCCGGGCGCCAGTAAACAGGCTGATAAAATAAATGCCAAAGGGCCGTTTTAGTGTATTACGATTTTTCAAATCGTCTGCGAAATAAACGGCAAGACGATTTGAAAAATTGTGCGGGCGGCGTACGCATACAAATATTATTTCTTAGCCGCCAGTTCAGCAATCTTCTGATGAATCATTACCTGATTCGACATGATTTTAGAGAAACCTCTTACATCATCACCCGACCATGCATTGTTCATTTCTCCATAGCTGCCAAACACAGGAGACATCATATCGTAATCTGATTTAATACCTAATAATTGGAAATGGTAAGGTGCCAATTGAACACGCACTTCACCAGTTACGTTTTCCTGAGTACTTTCTAAAAAAGTCTCAATATTACGCATCAATGGCTCTAAGAATTGGCCTTCATGCAATAGCATGCCATACCATTCAGCAAGATTCTGTTTCCAGTATTGTTGCCATTTGGTTAATACATGTTTCTCTAGTAAATGGTGCGCTTTAATAATAATCAATGGAGCAGCGGCTTCAAAACCTACACGGCCTTTAATACCGATGATAGTATCGCCTACGTGTATATCACGACCAATACCATACGGAGAAGCTAATTCAGACAAGCGACGGATAGCATCTACCGGATTTTTGAAACGACGACCATTTACTCCTTTCAACTCTCCTTTTACAAATTGTAATGTTACCTCACTACCTTTTTTCTTGGTTACCTGTGTAGGGAATGCGCTCTCCGGTAAGAAACCATATGAAGTCAGTGTTTCTTTTCCACCTACTGATGTTCCCCATAAACCTTTATTAATAGAGTATGCCGCTTTATGCCACTCACGAACTACGCCCTTCGATTTCAGGAATTCGATTTCTGCTTCACGGGATAAACGTAAGTCGCGGATGGGCGTAATGATTTGTGCATTAGGCAATACAATTCTGAAAACCATATCAAAACGCACCTGGTCATTACCAGCGCCAGTACTTCCGTGCGCTACTGCTTCTGCGCCAATTTCTTTGGCATAATCAGCTACGGCCACAGCCTGAAACATACGTTCGGCACTTACGGAAAGAGGATAGGTATTGTTTTTCAGGATATTACCATATACCAGATAGCGGATACATTTCTGATAATATTCACCTACCATGCGGGCAGTATGATGGTGTTTTACGCCTAATTCATAAGCCTTCGTCTCAATATCCTTGATTTCTTCTTCTGTAAAACCGCCTGTATCAACCAATACAGAATGTATTTCATGACCCAATTCTTCGGTCAGGTATTTTACACAAAACGAGGTATCTAATCCTCCACTATATGCTAAAACAACTTTCATATTAAATCAACCGTTGAAACGGAAATATAAGTTTTAATAAAATTTTGCAAAAATAGGACTTCTATCCTTAAATTCCCGTATATATTCGTAAATATAATTGTACTTTAATCCTCTGTCTTTCAAAAATACCTTATCTCTGATATGTCAAAAATCGTCACTTTCTTTATTTCAATAGGTTTATTTATATCATGTGCCATGACTGATACCCCTGAAATCGTTTCTATTCCCAAGCCTGTCGGAGCCGGGCCAGCCAGAACTTTTCTGGCTCTTGGTGACTCATATACCATTGGTGAAAGTGTAGTAGAAAAAGACCGCTGGAGTATGTACCTGATTG
>CALRLS020000062.1:0-16055 GCA_943368815.1 Cyanobium sp. NIES-981 | reverse complement strand
ACATAGATTTTTGAGTCAGGCAAGGCGTATTTTGCAGACGTAGCCATCAGCTACTTCGAAAAAATACAACGCAGCATCACTCAAAAAGATAGTTTTGCAGGTCGAACTATAAATTTTAAACATGCTCTAATGGAAAGTAAATGTAAATATAAAATCGTAAAAACGTTTTCTTTGACTTCTATATTTTCTTATTTTGTATCAGGAATAAGAAATAAACAGCATATATGTACGCAAAAGTATTTTTACAGGCAGGCAAGGAACAAGTAGTGAAGAGGCTTCATCCATGGGTATTTTCAGGGGCAATTGCCCGGACAGAGGGGCAGCCCGGCGATGGTGATGTAGTAGAGGTCTGTGATAAAAAAGGAAATTATTTAGCCACAGGTCATTTTTATAAGGGGAGTATCAGCATTAAAATTTTCTCGTATTTGCAGGTAACAATTGACGAGGATTTCTGGTATAACAAACTTAATGCAGCTTACAAACTAAGGCAGAACGTTCAAATCAGTGATGACACAAGCTGTTATCGCCTCATACATGGCGAGGGAGATGGATTTCCGGGATTGATTTTAGATTATTACCAGAATGTCATTGTCTTACAGGCGCATACGATAGGTATGTGGCGGGAGAAAGAAAAAATAGTAAGTGCCCTGAAAAGAATTTATGGAGATGCATTATTAGCTGTCTATGATAAAAGTGCTGAAACCTTACCGGATGAATTTGCAAAGACTGTAACCAATACTTATTTGTTCTCGGTAGGGCCTACAGATAATATTGTGCCTCATCTAGTTTTGGAAAATGGAAATAAATTTCTGATTGATTGGGAGACTGGACAGAAAACGGGCTTTTTCCTTGACCAGAGAGATAACCGGGCATTGTTGGCACAATATGCCAGAAACAAAAAAGTATTGAATGCTTTTTGCTATTCAGGTGGGTTTTCTATTTATGCCTTAAAGGCTGGCGCCATGTGGGTTCACTCAGTTGACGTTTCTAAGAAGGCCATTGACCTTGTGAATCAGAACGTGGCAGCTAATTTTGGTGAGGTTGATAATCACAAGGCATATGCCGAAGATGTGATGGGATTTTTGAAACAGAACGACCAGGTATATGATCTGATAGTGCTCGACCCACCTGCTTATGCCAAAAGTATAGCCAAACGCCATCAAGCCGTGCAGGGGTATAAACGATTGAATGTGGAAGGTATTAAGCGATTAGCCAAAGGGGGTATTCTCTTTACTTTCTCCTGTTCACAGGTAGTTGACAGGGAGCTTTTCTATAATACCATCGTATCTGCAGCGCTTGAAGTGGGTAGGCAGGTAAGAGTATTGCATCACCTTACACAGGGTGCAGACCATCCTGTAAATCTTTTCCACCCTGAGGGGAGTTATCTCAAAGGTCTGGTATTGTATGTTGAGTAGATTTTAGGATAGCATTGGTTTATAACAGGTTACAAGCCAATGCTATTCACTGATATACTAAAAGACGATTTCCGAACGACGGACCGTTCAATTGTGATACATTTTAACGGCCGAAATCATCCTGTACTCTTACAATATCATCCTCGTTTGATGGGTTTTCAGGGTCTGTATGTTGCCATATTTCAGCAATGATACCCCATTGGTCTAAGCCTATCAAGCGGTGTCTTTCGCCCTGCTTAAGGTTAATAATTGTTCCCAACAGCAAAGTCTGTACTTCGTTCTCTTCATTAGTATCACTTGTAACGACTCCGGCAATGCCACCTATTACTTTCCAGATTTCGGCTCTACGGAAATGATATTGCCACGAAAGACGTTTGTTAGGCGCAACCACCAGAATTTTGGGGCTTAATTTTTGTCCCACGCCGAAATCATTGATACTTAAATGTGGAAAATAGATCTGGATAAATTTCGGAGCCTGTGCTTCATCCAGTACGAAAAAACCACCCCATGGACGGCTCTGGTCCTGATTGGCGATAGTAAAGCCCAAATCAGAAATTACACTCTCTACTTCCTGAAAAACAAGGTTTTTTTCTGTGTCTGCCGAAAAATTCATGAGATGAAAAGATTAATAGATATATTTAACAATTAGTTTTGCAGGCAAAATTAAGTATTGTTAGAAAAAATTAGCTACATGATTGAAAAAATCGTACAAAGAGCATGTTTTAACATTATGATTCGACCTGCAAAGCACATCTTTTTCAGTTATACTGCGTTGCATTTTTTCGATCGCGCGGCGAACCGTGTAGCTGCTGGCTACATCTGCAAAATGCGCCCGCGCGGCGTCCGCTTGTCTAACTAAAAAATCTGTCCTTTTCGGTCAGAATAACAAAATTAAAACATGCTCAAAGCCATGATGCAAGTTGAAAAAATAGACACATTTACCGGGCACAGAGACTGCGTTTATGCCTTGGAAAGGTCAGGAGAAAATCACCGTTTCTTCTCGGCAGCAGGTGATGGATTTGTGGTGAGATGGAATCTGCAGAAGCCGGATGTCGGAGAGCTAATTGCTAAGGTTAAAAATTCGATTTATGCCTTAGCTTATTTACCTCAGGAAAATCATTTATGGATTGCGCAGAATCAGGAAGGTATTCATGTAATTGACCTGCATACCAAGCAGGAACTCCGTTCGCTGAAATTGGCCCCTTCACTTTATTTTGATATTCAGATATACGACAACCAGGCATTTGTTGCAGGGGGTGACGGGGTTATTTCAGTAATTGATGTTGATACTTTGAATTTCAGGAAACATATAAAAGCCTCCAATACAAGTGTAAGATGTCTTGCGATTAATCCTGTAGAACGTGAACTCGCGGCTGGATATAGTGATAATACCATCAAAATATTCGATTTAAAGACATTTGATTTAAAAAAGGTAATACCTGCACACACAAATTCTGTGTTTACCATAAAGTATTCTCCTGATTTTACGTTATTGTTGTCAGGTAGCAGAGATGCCCGCTTGAAAATCTGGAATGCCGAACGGGATTATGCGCTGGAAGAAGAAATTGTGGCTCATACTTTTGCTATTAATCACCTATCGTTTAGTCCTGATGGTCAGCGGTTTGTAAGCTGCAGTATGGATAAATCAATCAAGGTATGGGATGCCGTAAAAATGAAACTTTTGAAGGTAATTGACCGTGCCAGACATGCCGGACATGGTACATCCGTAAATAGGGTTCTATGGTCTGATTATGAAGACCAGATTGTTTCATGTAGCGATGACCGTACAGTTTCTGTCTGGAAATTGCTCGAATAATGCCATTCACTAAAAAAAATGTAATCAAAGTCGAAACAAAATAGTTATAGTAATAACAGTTCAGGAATTTTGAAAAAATCTGTTTTTTGTTGAGTAGTTTTCTTTGAAAATCCAAGAAAATAGCCCGAATAAGAATCGTAGATGATTTTTTTATTAATTTTGCCTTAATCTTTCCATAAAACATTGACAAAATGAAAATTACACCGCTCGAAATACGCCAACATGAATTTGAAAAAACTTTCAGGGGCTACAACATCGAAGAAGTTGATAATTTTTTAGCAAATCTCTCGCAGGAGTGGGAACGCATACTAAACGAAAGCAAAATGCTTAGGATGCAACTAGAAATGGCTGAAAAAGAAGCAAGTAAGCTTCGCGAGATTGAAATGACATTATTTAAAACGCTTAAAACAGCCGAAGATACAAGCACCATGATTACCGAACAGGCTAATCAGCAGGCGGATAAACATATTCAGGAATCGAAGCAAAAAAGTGATGAAGTTATACAGGAAGCCCGTGTTAAAGCTGAGGAAATTCTGCGTGAAGCCCAGAACAGAGCCAAATATATAAAGGAAGAGGTTTTAGGAGAAGTAAAGCTATTGGAAAGAGATTTCAAAGCAATGGATCATTACAAGACAAACCTGCTGGTTCAGATGCGCAGCTTGTCTAATGCCACTTTAGAACACGTAGAGCGCTTCGAAGCGAAATTTGATAAAGAAGGAATCCAAAAGAAAATTAAGGAGGCATCGGGCATACTTTCTGGCCTTGAAGGAGTTCCGGAAATTGTAGAAGAAGCAGAAGTACCGGACACTGAGGCTATTGTAGAAGACATAAAAGAGAGTGAGGAAACTCCTGCTGAAATTGTAGAAGAATCAAGTACAGTGGCCGCAGAGGAAATTGAGTATGAAATAGAATCAGAGAATGAGGTAGGGGCTACGCCTGTAAATTACTATGTAGAAGAGCAGGAAGAAGCTATTTCTGAGCCATCAGCTAATGATATTATAGAAGAGGGGCCGGCGATAGAAGCTGAAGAACCTGTGGAGCATATTGAGACACAGGAGCAAATGATACAAAAAGCTAAGGATGCAGATGATACCCAATCGGATGAATTAGAAATAATTGAAGGAATCGGTCCAAAAATAGCCATGCGATTGTATGATTCGGGCATATTTACTTTCAAGGATCTGGCTACTACACCTGTTTATAAAATTCGTGAGATATTAGAAAATGCAGGCCCTGCTTATGCTATGCACGACCCAAGTACATGGGTAGAGCAAGCGCTTCTGGCCTCAGAGGGACGTTTTGACGAACTTAAAGAAATGAAAGACCGTCTGGTTGGAGGTAGGGTAGTTGAAGATGTTGAAGAAAAAGCCTTTGATAATAATGTAGCCTTTTTTGATACAATTGGTGAAACTCATGAAGAAGAAATTAAAGAAGTTCAGGTAAAGGAACCTGAAACTCCGGTCAATAAAGTTGAAGCACCAAAAACTGAAGCACCAAAACCTGCCGGAGATAATAATATTGAATCTATTACAGAAGAAATGCTTGAAAAAGTAAATAAAGTAAAAGCGGCTATCAGAAAGGCAATGGTCGAAAGGGGAGATAACACTACTAAAGACAGTACCCCTTTACCGACAGTAAACGATGTAATGGGTAAGAGTAATGATGCCGGAGGTGGGTCATTCTTTGATAATATCTGATGAAGTCCGGAATAATTTATACTTACACAAAAAGTAATTGATTACTAAAATATATGGGAATAATCTCGCTTGAAGGCTTAGAGTTTTTTGCTTATCACGGCTATTACGATGAAGAGCAGAAAATGGGTAATAAATATTCAATTGATATTGCTATTACAGCCGACCTGAATCGTGCAGCACAGGAAGACAGATTAAGTTTGACGGTCAATTACGAAGTAGTTTATAAAATAATAGCCGATGTAATGAAAATAAAACATCGGCTATTAGAGCATATCGCCTATAAAATCATTGAAGCGGTCAAAGAACAATTCTCTGAAATCCAGCAGATTACTGTGAATGTTTCTAAATTCAATCCACCTATCGGAGGAGTTTGTGAACGTTCAAAGATAAGTATTACCACACCTTTCAGCCTCTCTCCTGTAGAAGAAGGTTAAGATGCAGTATTTTTAATTTGCCTGTGGGGCACTATATTTTACAGGTCTCCATTGATTATTCTTCGAATTCACATCAGGGAGTTTCCCATCAGGGTCAAGCACTACTGATTCAATGGCCGATGTTGATGGATATTTAAAACTCCATGAGTTCCCACGTTGCCATATTTCAACAGGCAAATTTACTCTTTTTGTTGTGCCGTTTGCTTCTTTTATCTCAACTGTAGCAGGCATTGGCATTTTTTCAAGGTTTTCAATCGTGATTACAGAGCCTCTGGTTGCATCTTGCTGAATATAGCTTACATCTTTTACACTCTGGTCTATTTTCCAGTCGTTTAAATACCAGCCTTTCCAGAACCAGCCCAGATCTTCACCTGCGGCATCTTCCATCGTTCTGAAAAAATCCAGTGGTGTAGGGTGTTTAAAAGCCCAACGGTTTACATATTCTTTGAAAGCATAATCAAAACGTTTTTCGCCTAATACAAGCTCCCGTAACATCGTAAGACCAAAACCGGGTTTTACATAAGCCGCTAAGCCTAAATTGCTGGTCTGAACCACATCCGGAATATTCATAATCGGGTCACGGTCATAGAAATAAGGAGCATACTGGCGTGCATTTTCAGGCTGATAGTATTCCCCGTTATTAAAGTTCTTGGTGGAAAGGTTATTAATAAAGGTATTAAAGCCTTCGTCCATCCATCCGTATTTTCTTTCATTTGTACCAACAATCATCGGGAACCAGTTATGCCCGAATTCATGGTCAGTAACGCCCCAAAGGCTTTCGTTTTTATCTCTATAACTGCAAAAAACAATCCCGGGATACTCCATGCCTGCCACTACACCTGCCACATTAGTAGCTGACGGATAAGAATACTCAAAAATATATTTAGAATAAAACTCAATACAGCCTTTTACGTATTCGGTTGAACGGTTCCAACTATCGTCAGTAGCACTTTCAGCAGGGTAAACTGATTGGGCAACAGAAGTTTTTCCACTAGGCAGGTTAATTCTGGCTGCATCCCATACAAAAGATTTTGATGATGCCCAGGCTATATCACGTGCTTGTTTGCATTTAAATTTCCAGGTTAAAGTACCACTGTTCCGGGGCCTTGATTTGGCTTCGTTTACTTCTGCTACACTTCTGATGATAACAGTTTTATCACTGTTTTTTGCCTCATTGAATCTTTTGATCTGCTCGGCAGTTAATACCTCACTTGCGTTTGTTAATTCTCCTGAACCTGCCACAATGTGGTCCCAGGGTACAGTTACATTATATTCAAAATCACCATATTCCAGATAAAACTCTCCGGCACCGAGGTAGGGAAGTGTGTTCCAGCCTTCTATGTCATCATAAACCGCCATACGCGGATACCACTGTGCCATTTCGTAAATAGTACCGTTTTGGGTTTCTTGTCTGCCCATTCTATCGGAGCCATAGCGTGGGACTTTAAAAGAATAGCTTATTTTTATCTTCAATTCTTCTCCGCTTGTCAAAGGCTCTGATAAACGTATCTGCATTCGGGTATCATCAATCAGATGTTCGGCATATACCGAGCGTGTCGAAGATTTCTTGCCAGTGATGATTTTTTTCTCAGCGCTTACAAATTGTACCGCATAACCACCCTCAAACCCTGTATTACCAAAGCGACCACCTACAATAGCTGTGGTTTTACCACCTCTTGAATTATCATTGAATTGGTTCTGGTCCAGTTGAAGCCAAACAAAAGGCAGTTTATCAGGGCTATTATTTTTATACGTAATCTCTACCTCTCCGGTAAGTGTATTAGCAGCTTCATCGAGCGTGGCACTGATTTTATAATCGGCCCTGTTTTGCCAGTACAGCGGGCCAGAAGCCCCTGAACCACTGCGGTAGGCTGTACCGGGCATAAAATTAAACAATGGATTAAACGCATCCCGGTGGTCATACTTTGTCGCAGTGGGTGTTTGCGCCTGTGCTATTTGTGTCGCAGCTAAAAGACCTGCAATAAAAAGCTTGCGTATCAGCATATTTTGGTAGAAGATAATATTAGTACAAAAAAATGTTAAACTTGCTCATTAAACGGTAAAGATAGGCTTTTCGTTTAAGGAGACAGGTTAAAAATCATAAATGTTTATTGAACAAAGCCTCTATTTAATAGTTTTTGTGTAATATTGGCAATCAAAATCAACCCCCTTTAATAATTATGAATAATTTTAAAACGCAATCCAAATTATTTTTGGCAGTTATACTATTAACATACGCAAGTATTGGCTGTCAATCAAAAAAGAGTGAAAATACTATGGAAACAGCAAAAACAGAAGCCTCTATTACAAAACAAGCCTGGGGAAAATTACCTGACGGACAGGAAGTATACCTTTATACATTAAAGAATGCCAAAGGTATGGAAGTGAAAATAAGCGATTACGGCGGATTGATAACACATTGGACAGCCCCTGACAAAGATGGTAAATATGAGGATGTTGTATTGGGCTATGATTCATTGTCAGGATACTTAAAGGCCAGCCCTTTCTTTGGCGCATTAGTAGGCAGATATGGTAATAGAATTGCCGGAGCAAAATTTACTTTGGATGGCAAAACCTATAACTTATTAAAGAATAATGGCCCTAATCATTTGCATGGAGGTAAAATAGGCTTTGATAAAGTAATATGGAAAACAGAAGAGCTTAAAGACGGCAGAATCGGATTGAAACTGAATCACCTAAGTAAAGATGGAGACGAGGGTTATCCCGGTAATCTAAGTGCAGAAATAACCTATGTTCTTACGGATGATAATGCCCTTGAAATAAGCTATACGGCTACTACAGATAAAGCTACAGTTCTCAACCTGACGCAACATTCGTATTTTAACCTTACAGGTGGGAAAACAGACCATTTGGGGCATGAAATAATGATTAATGCAGACCGTTTTTTGCCTGTAGACAAAACATTAATACCTACTGGAGAGTTAAAATCAGTAAAGGGTACAGTGTTTGACTTTACAAGTCCGATGACGATTGGTAAAGGAATTAATGATACGACCGATATTCAGATAAAATTAGGTGGCGGATATGACCATTGCTGGGTATTGAATCAGCCTAAGAAAGATTCATTGATATTGGCAGCGTCGGCTTATGAACCAACTACGGGTCGTTTTATGGAAGTTTCAACGACCGAACCGGGTGTACAATTCTATACAGGAAACTTTTTAGACGGGTCAATTACCGGGAAAAATGGCGTAGTATATAAGAAACGCTATGGTTTTTGTTTTGAAACAGAACATTTTCCGGATTCTCCAAATCAAACCAAATTTCCAACAGTAGTATTGCGTCCGGGAGAAACTTATAAGACTACTACTATATACAGGTTTTCGAGTAAATAAAGAATAGCTGTTTTTTAAGAAGAAACCTGTGTAAATCGTTCGGAGTAAAAAAAATCGGAGAAAACGGCAGACACCTGATAACATTATTTATTAGTTTTTGTTTTTAAAGTAAATAATTACCATTTTTGCGCAAAGAGTCCCGTAATTATTCTCTGAAACACCTTGAGAGACCTGAAAACTCACAAAACCTAATAGATAGAAATATTTTTTCTAAAAAAACCGTTTCTGTCACCTTAATTTAAATAAATTATTTTTGTATCCGATTGGATAAGAAATTTATTCAGACACTTTAAAAAAATCTAAAAAAATGAAAGCTTCTTCATTTAGAATTCTCACACTTGTGGTATTATTACCGCTGCTGGGGTATGCCCAACAGAATCCAACGTCCAATCTACTTCCGTCACCTTGTAACTCATTACCATATAAAGTTTTTCAGGGTAATTCTGATGCAAAACGTGTGGTGTTGAAAAGACTTGGCACCAGCCCACAATTCGGAGAGATTCCTAAGCATACTTCGAAATCTGCCTACGACCATTTGAAGAGGGTTTATCAAAAGAATCAAAGAGGTATCAAGAAAGAGATGGATGATTTATTGATAGCTTTAGGTTATACGGGATTCAGCGACCCTGCATTTACCGTAAGTAGCATCACCCCCGAAATCCTTCCAAAAGGAGCAACAGGTTGGATGGGAGCTTATGCTAAAGGCCACAAATACGTGTGGTCAGAATTAGGAACAAATTTTGAAACTTTCAGGATTAAAGCCAAAACAGGCGATTGTTTTATATTTGTAATGAAAAAATGCGGTAATGCCTTCTATATTCCTACGTATGTTACTCCACCACAGCCACCAGTAGACACAGTCGATTGCGTAAAACAACAGATTAGTATCAGCGCTAAAGGTGAAATTTCAAGTGGTGATGTAATGAACGCTAGCAAAACAATGGAGATTGTAGCAGTGAACGGACAAAAAGGTCTTTGCTTAGGGTCATATCCTGTAGCTTCGCGTGCTACTTATGATTTCAACGTAAAAGGAGAAATGGCATACTCAAAAACAATAGATGTTTGTGCTCCTAAAGGATCAGCGCCTGCTCCAATGAACCTTGTGTTACCTTTGAATTTAGATTACAAGATTACGAAGTCTGAAGTAATGGTTGGTGAAGGAGATAAAATATATCTGAATGTTGATGAGAAACAATTCAAAGCATTAAGCAAGGCTTATAAAGCTTGTGCTGTTAGTGCAAGTGTAACTGCTCCGGCACAAACAATTGAGAAAAAAGTTTTATCTGACAGCCCAAGCGACGTTGCTATCGGTACAGCCGGCGGAGAGAAATGTGCTGACCAGAAAATCAATTTCATAGGTAAAAGCGAAATTCAGGATGGTAGCATTAAAGGGGCAACCAATAGCGTAACTATCATTGGTGTGTATAAAAAAACAGGTAAACTTGCCAATGGCGAAATGCCTGAAAAATACCTTTGTTTAGGTTCTTTCTCGGTACCTGTGAAATCAAGCTACGAAGTAGTTACTTCAGGTTTGAGCAATGTATCAAAATTGTTCAGCGTGTGTGATGCTACCGGCAATCCACTACCAGACCAAAACATTAATGTTCCTGTAACATTGAATTATAGCTTTACAAAACAAGATGTAATGGTTGGCGATTTCAATAAGTTATATGTAAGCATTGATGAAGCCCAATACAAAAAACTAGGCAAATCGTACAACCGTTGTTGTAAAGATGGCAAAGAAGGTTCTTGTGTAGAAAAATAATAAGACTATACAGTATATGAAAAATCCCCTGTAAGCATTATTACTTGCAGGGGATTTTGTTTTGAGTACTATTTTGTACTTACCAGCCTATGTAGCCGATTGGTGTAACCCCATTGAGGCGTAAATAACAAATTGCTTGTCCACGGTGGTGAATAATATGATTTTCTAAGGCATATAATAACCTCCAAACCGGAATCTTATCGCCTGCGTAACCCTCTAGCTGTGCCAGTTTATCAGGTTTGGTTTCACCTACTGTTTTTTCAACCCAGGCATAGAATCCTTTTAATTCTGCCTCCAATTCTGCGTTTGACAGTTTTGCCCAATAGCCGTTTTGCTTTTCTTTTTCATCATACGGATTAGGTAAATTTAATCTTCCACATATTTGAGCCGTAGTAAAAGTAATACAATGCACAAACTGGGTTCTGAAGGAGAATGACTCAGGTGTGTATTTATATTCCAACTTATCTTCTGGCATCTGATTAAAGATTTTCAGGGTATAATCTAAAGAGCTTTTCCAGGCTGCACTAAATTCTTCTTTAAAGCCCGGCAGGTCTTTTTTATCTACGTCTTTTGCTAAAACAGGTATGCCTATCAATGTTCCAAACAATGATTTTAAGGCGATTTTGCGAGATATTTTCATTTTTTCAGACATTAAATCCGGGTGCTAATAGGTGTTTGTATTCTTCATAATGTTTACGCACATAGGCAGCCATAAAAGGGCATAGCGGCATTAATTTAAGGTTGTTTGCCTCTGCGTATTGTAAGGCATTTTTTGCCAATAAACTTCCCAGACCTTTACCTTCCAATTCTCTTGGTACTTCAGTATGGCTGATAACTAAGTCAGTTTTTGTTTGAATGTATTCCTGATAGGCCATATCGTTACCGATATGTATGATAAAGAGATTGTCTTCAGGTTGGTGGGTGACTGTGAGAGAATTGGTCATATTTATAGGTCAGAAGTGTTTTTATAAGAGTGATGTTATAAAATTACAGATTTTCCAGAAAATAACACTATTTTTTTCGCAGGCTAATTGAGAAATTAGTTTTACCAATCCGGACATTATATATTGTCATTATTTTGCCTCACATAAATTTACGAGTAAGGACAACTATGCCCACTAAATTTTATACTGTTCTTTACCTTGCTTATCGGTTAAGTGGCACAAATATTTTATATCAAAGAGTAATTGTATGAATATTTCTTAATTTGTAGATGTTTTGCTTTTTTATTAAGTGAAATACAGCACAATAGACCATGAAAACACACTCACCAATGAATTCAACATTTACACTGCGCTTCCTGAGTGGGGGTAAGTCGAAGCATATCCGCCCAGACGAAATTATCTTTCTTGAGAGCAAAATTAATTACACTATCTTGTACCTTACAAAGGGGCGAACATTATTAAGTGCAAGAAATCTGCAGGTTTATGAGAACAAACTAGTAGGTTTTGCTAATTTTTTCAGGATACACCGTGGTATTATCATTAATATGGGGCACGTTGAGAAGATAAAATTAGATAAATTAACCGGATCAGTTTATCTGAATTCCGGTGAAGAGCTATGTATATCCAGAAGAAGAATTAAGGATTTCGAAGCGAGATACATGCATATCTGATGGTGTAACTATAAGAGAATGAGAGGCTCTCAGGCGATTGATTTTTCACCTGAGAGCTTTTATTTTAGACAATTCCCCCATATTGAATATTAGAAGACCAAAAAAATGCACACTTACCAATATCACATTGAGGTATTTTCTCCACTAATTACTTTCACAGATTACTTCTTAAATTTGACTTAATAAATGGTGAACAAATTTATTAAGTGGCAAAAAATAGTCATAATGTAGAGGTAAATACCCAATTTGTAGAAAAAACTCCCGTCGCTATCTATTCAAGCTCCGTTAATTTAATTTTTTTTTAAGTAGAAAATCCACCCCAGTAAAAACAGGTATAACCTATTGGCATAGCTTTTTAGCTATATTAATCGTAAACTAAATCCTTTTTTTTATCATGAAAACAAGAAATGTTCTATTAGGTACTGCCATTGTTATTGCATTAGGAATGGCTTCGTGTAAATCAAATACTGAAGATTCGAAAGATTCTACAGAACAAGTCAATGACCAGGCGATTGATGCAACCGCTTCAACTGACTCTATGGCAACCGCACAAAAAGAAGATGCTGAAACTGTAGTAGAATTGGCTAGTGGTGGTATGATGGAGGTTGAATTGGCGAAAGTAGCATTACAAAAGGCCACATCTGCTAAAGTAAAGAAATTTGCACAAATGATGATTGATGATCACACGAAGGCAAATGAAGAACTCACAAGTCTGGCAAATAGTAAAAATATAGTTTTGCCTGCTACAATAAGCGATGCTCATCAAAAAACATTGAATGATGTATCGGAAGAGAATGGTAAACAATTTGACAGAAAATATATGGACGTAATGTTGGACGACCATAAAAAAGATATTGAAAAGTTTCAGAAATTGGCCGATAAAGGTAATGATGCTGATATAAAAGCATTTGCTGCCAAGACGCTTCCGACATTGATACATCATAGAGAAGAAGCTGAAAAGCTAGAGAAAATGACAGATAAATTATAGTAAGCAAGATCAAATTGTCTGTTCTAATAAATTATAAGATTATGCCCTGGACAAAATCAGATTATCCGCCGTCCTTAAAAAATCTTACTGCGCCAGTTAGAAATAAAGCAGTAGAAATTGCAAATGCTTTATTGGAAGATGGAAAAGAAGAAGGTTCAGCCATTGCCATTGCAACTTCTAAAGCAGAAGAATGGGCAAAAAACAGAGGAAAGAAGATTAGGAAGACTGATTCTTAGCTGACCCAACAAGGACATATAAAAGCCTCCAAATCGTTTGGAGGCTTTTATAATTTATATCAGGTCTTTTGTTTCTTCTTTTTTGCTGCAGGGAACAATACATTGTTCAGAATTAAACGATAACCCGCTGAATTAGGGTGGAGGTTTAAGTCCGTAGGTTCTTCACCTACATAATGCTGGTAGTCTTCCGGGTCGTGGCCACCGTAGAAAGTCCAGAAACCCTTGCCTTTAGTTCCATGAATATACCTTGCTTCGCCTAAGGAACGATTCTCAGCCAATGTAATTACATCAGGTTTAATGTATTGCTTTTTGAATGCAGTTGTTTGTCCCATAAAACCTTTGATAAGGTTTGCATGGTTTTGTGTAAGCATAGTAGGGATGGGGTCCCATTTTGCTGAAAACTGGAATAAAGAAAAATAATCGTTGGTCTCACTTACCCCACGCTCTTCCTGCTGATTGTCGATACTCGAAAATTCTAATTCGTAGGGGTTCATAATAAGCCTGAAATTCTGAAAAGCAAAGCTGTTTTCAAAATTAAGTTTTTTATCGGCATTCTGGTCGGCGCCATCACCATCATAAGGCGATTCTACTATATCAATGCCATCAGCGGCTAAGGCAATGTCAAAGGTATCAGTGGCATTGCACATGGCAAACATATAACCGCCACCGAACACAAAATCACGTATTTTTTTTGATACAGCAAGTTTCAGTTCTGAAATTTTCCGGAAATTGAATTTTCTCGCAATGGTTTCGGCTTCCTGCTTTTGTTCCTGATACCAGGACTGCCCGCGTAAACGTAGAAATTTGCCAAGCTGTCCGGTAAAATCTTCATGATGCAGATGCAGCCAGTCGTATTCCGGTAATTTATTTTCTAATACCTCTTCATCAAAAATCTTGTCGTATGGAATTTCTGCATAAGAAAGAACCAAGGTAACGGCATCGTCCCACGGCTGTGTGGTTTTTGGTGAGTAGACAGCAATTTTAGGTGCTTTGTTAAGCTTTACTGCATCCATATTCGCGTCAGGAGAAGCAATCTGTGCTAGAATAGACTGTGATTCGGCATCTGAAATCATCTCATAACTTACACCTCTGATAACACATTCGTTGATATAACTTTGTGCTGCATCAAACATGAAACTACCCCCTCTGTAATTTAAGAGCCATTCAACTTCTGCTTCATGTTCTTTCAGAAGCCAGAATGTAATACCGTATGCTTTCAGGTGATTTTTTTGATTTTCGTCCATCGGAATCAGGATTTTATTGGCAAATACCTGAGAGACAAACGAAAGTGAAAAGGTTATTAAAATTAGTAATTTCTTCATATACAAAAACCGAATTAATTTAAGATATTACAGCAATCTTTATACCAACTAACGTAAAACAGATGGTCTTATTGGATAGCGCCTGCTTTTTGAACCTTAGCTACCTAAGCAATGAACCTGTTTAAACTTTTAATTTATTGCCGAGAATGAGCTAATTTTTGCTCAGATGAGACTAATTATTGAGTGCGTAGCAGAGCTACGGACGAAATAATTAGACGAAATATGAGTGAAAATTAGACATTCGCAGGCCAAAGGAATAAGTTTAAACAGGTTCAATTTAAAAAAAAAATTTGAAAGCCTGTCCAAAAATGAAAATTTGATTCGTCTTCAGTGCGAAATTTAATTTTATCACTATTTAACAGTATTGAATCATGGAAAAATTTATGCTCATTTTTCGCAACGAAATGCAAGTAGAATCTATGTACGAAAACTTTTCACCTGAGGACATGCAGGCCGAATTGCAGAAATGGAATACCTGGATAGGAGGGATAGCTGCACAAGGTAAACTGATTGCTACCGATGCTCTTTATCCTACCGGAAAGATTGTGAAAGGGTTAGGTCATGTTATAACAGATGGGCCATATACAGAGGCCAAAGAAATTGTAAGTGGCTTTTTGCTTTTAAAGGCCGATTCAATCGAAGAAGCCATCGAATTATCAAAAGGTTGCCCGCTGTATGATTATGATAGTGCAGTGGAAATCAGACCGATTCAGAATTTTGAATAATCTTGATTGATAAAAACAAATACGAGCAAATAAATCAATTAGTTAGTCATCTTTTTCGCCATGAAGCGGGAAAGATGACTGCTGTTTTAGCGCGTATGTTTGGTTTTGACCGTATCGAAATTGCGGAAGATATTGTGCAGGATATACTTTTAAAGGCGCTGAATGAGTGGAGAAGCCAGATACCCGATAATCCTTCCGCATGGCTATATAGGGTGGCTAAAAATCAGGCACTTGATTTATTGCGTCGGGAAAAACTGTTTAATGAAATCAGTCAGGAATTATCTTATCAATCCGGACAGGAAGAGAATACTTTTGGCCATTTGTTTCTGAATGATGAGATTGAAGATAGTCAGTTAAGAATGTTATTTGCCTGCTGTCACCCCGCTATTGCCTTAGAATCTCAGATTACGTTAAGTCTGAAAACCCTGGGAGGTTTAAGTGCCGCCGAAATTGCCCGGGCTTTCCTTACGACCGAAGACACTATTAATAAACGCCTTTATAGGGCAAAAGAAAAAATCCGAAGTGAAAATATTGTATTGGAAGTGCCGCAATCAAAAGAACTGACGTTTCGGTTAGATGCAGTACTGAAAATAATATACCTGATATTTAATGAAGGTTATAGTTCTTCTCACCCCGACCATTTGATAAGACAGGATTTGTGTGAAGATGCCATCCGCATCTGTCTG